>JBPCUG010000518.1:0-3873 GCA_051011275.1 Cyclobacteriaceae bacterium
ATTTTCATGTTGTCAGAGCTTAATAAGTGATCTTTAAATTACAAGGATAATTGTCAACAAAAAAGCCGACCAGATCACTCCGGCCGACTCAACCAACTCGACTACCAACTTCACATCAACGGACTCAACTAGCTACCGCTTCCTGCGGTTTACCCATCATCAATAATTCCTTAGCTACTACTTCAGTTACAAATCGCTTCTGCCCATCTTTGGCTTCGTAGGATCGATGTGTCAGTTTGCCTTCAATGGCTATTTCGCTGCCTTTGCGTAAGTACTTATCTGCGATCTCAGCCAGATTACCCCAGGCGACAATGTGGTGCCATTGGGTTTCTTCTTTCTTTTCACCTAGGTTGTTGGTAAAGGTTTCGCTGGTGGCTAAGGAAAAGTTTACTACACTTTTACCACTGTCAAGCAATCTTAATTCGGGATCTCTGCCTAAACGGCCGATCAACTGTACGCGATTCTTTAAATTTTTCATAACGCTTTCGTTTGTGGTTAGATATATTAATTCGTTAGGTCAAAGTAACTGCACCCCACAAACTATAGTCGGTTATTAATCGTTTACTGTCGACAGTACATATTTGCTAGCGTTTGTAAACAATTGTAAACGTTTGTAATTGAATAAGCATCCTATGGCTAATTTTGGGCCAAAGGCATTTCTTTAGCTGCACCATAAGGATGTTGCAACCAAAAATAAAATCTTGAAATTTCAGGACGCCCGTCCGGGATTTTGACACCATTTATGAACTCCAAACTGGTTGCTTTGGTAGGTATTTTTCTCCTCAAGAATTGGTTCTAAGCTGATGACTAAAATCATCAATGTCCATGATTTGGGTCATCAAAAATTCAACGTTTTTTGCAAGAAGTATAAATACTCTCATGGTGACTAGGATCATGAGAGTGAATGACTTAGATCATTATTAATATAGTATTTGGTGACTTGATTTGAGGTGAATAAAAAAACCAATCATGAAATCGAGGCTCATTTATTCAACATTAATTCTCACCGCGATTGCCTTTCTATCCTTCAATTTCAATGGTAAATATTTTACCGTCAGCCAAGACAAAAAAGTCACCATATCTGGCACTTCCACACTGCATGATTGGGTAAGCGAAGTACAGAAAATAGAAGGTAACGCAGATATCCTAATTACCCAAAACCAAATTAAAGAGATAAATAAATTAAGCTTAAAATTAAAAGTAACCTCAATTAAAAGTGGTAAGGAGAAAATGGATAAGAACACTTACAAAGCACTCAATGCATCTAATTATCCTCACATCCTTTTTAACCTTACTAAAGTTAGCAGCATCAATGATAATACAATTGAAGTCAGTGGAGAGCTGGAAGTTGCGGGAACTACAAAGCCTGTGCGATTAGTTGCTAATAGCTCCATAGAGAATGGCATTGTAACAGTAAAAGGTAAGTATGATCTTAAGATGACTGACTTTAATGTTGAACCTCCGGTATTAATGTTGGGGGCGTTGAAGACTGGAGATCAAGTAACGATTAACTACCAAGTTAGTTTTAAAGCAGAATAATAATACCAAAATAATTCTATCATATAAATCATATAATCATGAAAACAACACTTTACTACACCCAGTATTTAATCGCACTATTCTTGGTGTTAGGGTTGGTAGCAGCTCAAGCCCAGGAGTTCGGGACCGTGGAAAATTTCAGGTATCCTGATCAGCGAGGCGTAAATGTTTTCGAAGCACCTAAAGATACCGAAAGTCAGTTTGATGGTATTAAAGTGCGGATCGGGGGATCATCCACCCTTCAATTCCAAGGTTTGGATCATAGCAATTATATGACCAACAGCGGAGAAATAGGATCGGAAAATGAACTGATCGGTCTTGCCCATAACTTTAATTTGGCTACTGCCAATTTGGATTTAGATGTACAATTAGCTGAAGGCGTGAGAATGCATTTGAGAACTTATCTGTCTTCTCGCCACCACCATGAGCCCTATGTGAAGGGTGGTTATTTCCAGATTGACAATTTGAACTTTATCAAGGAAGGATTCATGGCTAATGCGATGAGCGCTTTGACTTTGAAGATCGGCCATATGGAAAACAACTATGGTGACGCCCACTTCAGAAGATCAGATAACAGCCAGGCGATCTATAATCCATTTGTTGGAAATTACATCATGGATGCCTTTACTACTGAAGTAGGAGCAGAGCTCTACTACAGAAGAAATGGCTGGTTAGCCATGGCCGGAGTTTCAAATGGTAAGCTAAACCAAGCGCCAACAAATCCTGACGGCACCAAAGCAGCATTTTTAGGAAAGTTCGGATATGATAAGCAGTTATCTGATGATTTCCGATTGAGGCTAACCGGTTCTCTTTACACCATTGGCACTGCTTCCAGGATCTATCTTTACTCAGCCGATCGCACCGGATCACGGTACTACAATGTAATGGAGCCAATTTCGGCTGAAGGCAAAGACAACTTTAGATCTGGTAGATGGAATCCGAGCTTTGCCGGTAACATTACTGCAGTTATGATCAATCCTTTCCTTAAGTATAAAGGCCTGGAGTTCTTCGGTACTTATGAAAGATCCAATGGTGGTGACGCCCGAGGTTCTACTGAAGAAAGAACCTGGGATCAAATAGCAGGCGAAGTGGTTTACCGTTTTGGCCAAAAAGAGAGAGTATATGTGGGAGCAAGGTACAATACTGCCGGAGGCAAATTATCAGCAGCCGATGCAAATGAAGTAACTATTAATCGCACACAATTAGCCGCAGGATGGTTCTTGACAAGGAATATCCTGGCCAAAGTCGAGTACGTTAATCAGAAGTACAAAGACTTTGATTCCAGTTTCTATATGGACGGAAAATTCGATGGTGTTATGGTGGAAGCTGTAATAGCGTTCTAGCGTGCTTCAATGTCTAACAGGCCTGCACCGAAGTGCAGGCCTTCTTATGAAATTTGAAAATAAATCCCCGATCTCATGCGATCGTTTTTTACTTCAACTTTATTAGCCTGTTTCTTCTTCATAACAGTCAACGGTTACGGGCAACCAATACTTACCAATGTTGACTTTGGACACCCCACTTCTTGGAAGGTAGAGAAGTCAAGTTATTTAAAGATTAATGGGGCTACCAACATAAATCGGTTTCACTGCAGCTTTGACAGCCCCACCCTTTCAGATACATTGAGTCTAAACCTTAACTACGACAAGACCACCGTATTTTTTATTAATAAAGATATTACCATACCGATAGCCTCGTTTGATTGTCAAAATAACTTTATCACCAAGGATTTTCGAAAGACCTTAAAAGCTGAACAGCACCCAACTATAAACCTAAGTTTTCAAAGTATCAACCTCACACCTGATCTAGGTCTGAAAACTGCCGACGGTATCATTAAGATTTCTATTGCGGGAAAAACAAAAAGTTATAACATTACCTATTCCATGTCAAGCGATGAGCAGGGGCAATGGACATTAAAAGGAAAGCAGGGGTTACAGCTTCAGGACTTTAATATTACTCCTCCTCAAAAGCTATTGAAATTGATCCGGGTCAAAGATCACATATCAGTTCTTTTCAGCCTCAAACTAAAACAGATCCCTTGCGATTGCCCTTCACAGAACCATTTGTAAACGGATAGATATTTTATTATCTTCCTGTACAACTTATACTTATGGATAAAACCTGCCTGGAATGTGGCCAACCTGTCAAGGGCCGTATCGACAAAAAATTTTGCTCAGATGCCTGTCGTAATAGCTATAATAACCGAAACAATAGCGATACCAATAATCTGGTTCGAAATATAAACAATATCCTGCGGAAGAATCGACGTGTTCTTAAGGCTCTTAACCCTAAAGGCAAGAGGGTGGTGAGTAAAACGGACCTGCTGGATAAGGG
>JBPCUG010000519.1:0-2549 GCA_051011275.1 Cyclobacteriaceae bacterium
GGCAAAACAACTTTATTTAAAATGATCACCGGGCAAGAAGAACCTACCTCAGGAACCTTCGAAGTGGGCTCAACCGTAGAGATCGCCTACATTGATCAAGAACACCACCAGATTGATCCGGAGCATACAGTTTGGCAAACCATATCCGAAGGCAATGAGCTTTTAGCAATGGGCGGGAAGCAGGTGAACAGCCGGGCATACGTAAGCAAATTCAATTTCGGAGGTTCGGACCAAGAAAAGAAAGTGGGCGTACTCTCAGGTGGAGAGCGGAACCGGGTACATTTGGCGCTCACCTTAAAGCAAGGTGCTAATTTGTTGCTGCTGGATGAACCCACCAATGATCTGGATGTAAATACACTTAGAGCCCTCGAAGAGGCTTTAGAAAACTTTGGTGGTTGTGCGGTGATCATCTCTCACGATCGGTGGTTCTTAGACCGTGTAGCTACTCACATCCTTGCATTTGAAGGTGATTCTCAGGTATACTGGTTTGAGGGGAACTTCAGCGATTATGAGGAGAACAGGAAAAAGAGGTTAGGAGATATTGCTCCTAAGAGAATTAAGTATCGGAAGTTGGTTTAAAGGTAATCTTGAAAACTCAGGTACTAGTAAACAAAATAAACCACTCCGGCTAAACAGCCATTCCCATTGCACTTTCTTGGTGCTCCCACAAACAGCATATCATCTGTCATGGTCATAGTAGCGCCAAATGCATCTTCAGCTACTGGATCAGGGGCCGCGATTTTATGGGATTCAGCCCAGCTACCATCTCTTTTGAAAAAATAGGCTTCCCCATTAAAGGGCACTGAGACCGTAGCATTAGGAGCCCCGACCACTACAAAATCCTGATTCATGGTAATACCTCCTTCTCCAAACCCATCATCCGGCAAAGCTCCTGCGGCTTGTAACTTGGTCTCCTGCGACCAGGTGTCCCCACTTTTCTTAAACACATAGGCGGTACCGGTCAAGCCTTGGCTAAGAAGTGAATTGTATTTTCCTGAAGCTGTAACGGCCAGATAGCCGCCATCCATACATAAGGAGGTACCGAAAAAGTCTTCATCCTGGCCATCGGCCGCTTCAAGCTTTTCGGTTTGTGTCCAGCTACCATTTGTCCCCTGAAAAACATAGACACTTCCGGGACCTTCGTATGACGTATTATCGGTTCCCCGGGCTCCTACGGCAATAGTGCTCCCATTTAATGTGAGCGAACTACCAAAATTGTCCCATCGGTGACCTTGATCCTGGTCGGGAGTAAGTTTTTGTTCCAACTCCCAGTTGTTGGATTCTTGATATACAAATACAGATCCTTGCGCCACCCCAGCGCCATTCTTGATAAATTCAGTGTCGTAATAGTTCTCAGCATCGGCCCAAGAACCCACCGCTGCAACTCCTTGGTCAATATCAACTGACCATCCAAACTGATCCCCAGCAGATGGTGTTGGAGAAGCAAGCTCCATAATGAAACTCCATTGATTGCCACCTAAATGCTGATACAGATAAGCAACACCTGCATCTTCTCCATATTTGTCATTATGAGGCGCACCTACTATCAGGGTATTTCCGCTTATGCCTACCGAGTAGCCAAAACCATCTTGATTAGTAGGTTCATCAGGATATAAAGTCTCAGCAATGTTAGAAAAATCTCTTCCTTGATGCTGTAATATATAGACGGCACCGGCATCGATCCCCTTCTCATCATCGCCTCTTGCACCAATTGCGGTAAACTCGCCATCCGCGTCTATTGCAGCTCCCAAGCGATCACCCCCTTCAATATCACTGGGAGAAATTCTTGTTACAGTCTTAAAATCTCCGGCCGGAACAAGATCATCCATAATGTCCTCAGTAGATTGCTCGCAGTTCAGGACTGCCAAAACTAAAAAACAACTGGCAAGTGTAAGAGCTCTTTCCATGGTTGATGGCAATTAATGTAGTACAAAAAATAAGTTGATAAAGTGTGTTGCGCTTACGTGATTCTTTGACAATGAAACAGGCAAAAGGTTTAATCTTAGTGCTTTTTTTAACGACAAAATTTTTCTTCAATATTGCTGTTGCATCGCTTTACGCTTTTTGCTATTTTATTCCTCCAAACAATTTTACAATCTCCTAGACCAGCGACTAGTGAAGTCTATCTCTATCTGCTTGATAATTTTGGCTTTCGCCTCGATTGTACATGGGCAACAGATTGGGATGGAAGTGATCGATGTTGATAAAATATCCCCATGGCTCCCTAAATCTACTCTGGAATATCAAGGGGCATATCACTTTGGTGATTCAGAAGCGGAATCATCCTTACTAATACTGCATAACGGCACCGAAACTGTAGCTCAAATACTCAGCGGTAAATTCAGTGACAATGGTAAACAGTGGATCACCAATAGTGAAAACCTATCGAACGTGCAGATCAAGGGAAATCAGTTTTACTCCGATCAAACAAATGGCAGTTTCGTGATTTATACTGGAGATGAACATCCGGTAAAAGGATTAAAGGTAGAACGACCTTGGAGTGGGATCACCGAGAAAGGGCGGTATGAGATTGGCCATCGGACCTCAGG
>JBPCUG010000520.1:0-2953 GCA_051011275.1 Cyclobacteriaceae bacterium
GGAGTAGTCACCGCATTGAACACCCGATCTGGCGATGTTCTAACTGTAAAATAATGAAGTATGTCCGGCATAGGCTTACTATCAATTTATAAAATTGTGGTCTAATTATTATAAGTCTTGTAAATTATTAGCGAGATCGTGAATTTAGTTGGTCATACAGACGTGCACTATAAAGGTGTCATCTTCGATTTTAACGGTACCCTGTTTTGGGACACGCCATATCACAACCAGGCCTGGAACCAATTTCTGGAAGCGCACGACATTCATATGAGTGATATGGAGATGATCCAAAAGATCCATGGAAAAACAAATGCAGCTATTTTTCGTAATCTTTTTGGGCCCGATCTAGAGCCTTGGAGGATCAACCAAATGGCGCAGGACAAAGAATCCATCTATCGCAAGCTCTGTTCAAAACAGCAAATGCAATTGGCACCTGGAGTAAGCGAGCTGCTGCAGTTCTTAAAAGACATCGGGATCCCTTTTACCATCGCCACCGCTTCCGGGGCGGATAACTTGGATTTCTATTTTGAGCATTTATCTCTTAACCGGTGGTTCAATTTCGACAAAGTGGTTTATGACAACGGGACTTTCCCTGGGAAACCCGAACCGGATATATTTCTATTAGCCGCCAAACAATTAAAGCTATCTTCAAAGGAGACTGTGATTTTTGAAGACTCTTTTGCCGGTATTTTGGCTGCAGAAAACGCCGGTGCAGGAAAGATATTTATTGTCAATTCCAATAAGGATGACTACAGTCAATGGCACTATAAGATCATAACGGATTTCGACCAAGTAGAAAGAAGTATATTTGTCAAGTCGCCTTAGAATTAAATCAATATGGATATAAGGATCGCCACTGAAAATGATCAACCCGAGCTAATTAAAATGGGTAAGCAGCTATGGCCTGAGACTTCTAAGTCTGAACTGGAAAAAAGTTTTTCTACCACCTTTACTTCATCTAGTGAAGTCACTTTTATTGGTGAATTAGATGATGTGCCTATAGGCTTTACCATCTGTTCATTAAGATCTGATTATGTGGAGGGTTCCAGGAAATCTCCAACCGGTTATTTGGAGGCCATTTTCATGGCGCCAGAGTTTAGGAACAAAGGCTGGGCCAGCGCTTTGGTGGCACAAGGTGAGCATTGGTGCCAGCAGCGTGGTTGCACCCAAATGGGCTCCGACACAGAAACAACCAACATAGTAAGCCAGCAGTTTCACGAAAAATTGGGCTTTAAAGAAACCAACCGCATCGTGTGTTTTATTAAGCCAATTGAACTCTAATACTCGTCTTGCAAACACAAGTATGCTCTGGAGGATCAAGATCCTCCAGAGCATGATGATCATTGCTTGGGATAACCAACATTTTTCAACGGTACTGCCATAGTAGTGCTATTGTGTTCCTTATTATATTGGGTAAAGTACACACCTTCATTGATCACATTTCCGTCGATGCCAAGGTACTTTGTCCAGGAAGGATCCAAAGCAATCGGTTCGGCCAAGCCGTAAGCCTCTCCTGATAGAAGGGCCTCTTCCTGCGGGTCGTTAAACTGAATAAATAGGAAATCACCTTCTACCATTAAAGGGTCAGCATCCCATTCTTCCATAAGTATGGGGTTTCCATTTAGGTCGGCTAATTGGGTAACTACCGGAACAAATGGTGGACAAGAGATAGCCCATGGACAGGGATCCGGCCATATGGGAATGTCTATAAATTCTTCAACCAAGGCCTGAGGAATCTCCAACTTTGGCACCAAGGTCAAGCAAACCATACTATCTGCTGGTCTGCATTTGTAAGGGCTGACATTAATCTGGCCAGATTTCACTCCAAAAACCAAAGCCGGTCTTAGATTAGGAAGTGCCTTCTGCATTTGTGCTGTGGGCAGGCCTTGAACGATTGCTTCTGGCTGCTCCATGTAAGGATCATTACATGCAGTGGTCATCACACTGCCCAAAAAAAACAAAAGTAAAACGTAGTTAATGATCCGATACTTCATATTAGTTAACATAGCTGTTTGAGTTTGTTGAAAATAGATTAAGTATGGATTAGTAATCGATCATTGCTGGAAGTAAACCGAAAATTCGATATTTATTACAGCTAAAAGGATTGGGCCCTACTATTCTATTGGCCCTCAACAGGATACAATTAGTAGAAATACATCAACACGACTACCTAAGAAGTTGAAACAGGGGAAGGATTTATGCTAAGACTAAATTAGTTTAACCCTCCTCCTTGGGCACGGCAATATGCTCTCCCAAGAAAAGTGCATTTAAGAACAACCTGTTGGTACCGTACCAGGATCCCCTGAAATTAGGATTGTCGGCAAACAAGATTGCTCTCCCTTTGCCTATAGGACTCACGATAAGTGATGCAGAAGGTATTAAAAACTCTTTAAGATTCCTTTCTGTAATAAATCCATCGATATGTGGATTTGCCGAATACTTAGCCACGGTTGCATATGGATTTTTACTAGGTGCCAGCCAAACCAGACTGTTGCGATACACAGGAATTTTACTTCGATGGTAGCCAAACCCCAATGGATGGGTAAGATCTAGATCCACTTGAAAAATGGCTCCTCCTACCCTTTCTCTACCCAGATCCTCCGAGGCATTAACATATGGTTGGCGCTTGATGTTAGTGCTGTCTGGCTTGTATGTTATTAGGGAATCTTTCACCAGCTTGTTTTTTATTAGCCAAGAACTTGCCTCACGGATGGTAATTAAAGTGTTTCCTTTTGCTGCCCACTGTTTGATCTTTTCACGTTTAAGCGAATCCAATTGAGGGTACTTGCTTGAAACCATAACCATGACATTGTATTTCTCCAGATCAACATCATCAAAGTTTCTTAGAGGCAATTTGGTAATTGGCATTTGCACCCTTGTATCCAGCAGGTGCCAAACCTCACCAGCCTCATAAGATGACACTCCTTGACCAACCAATAGCAAAGGCTTTGGT
>JBPCUG010000521.1:0-5713 GCA_051011275.1 Cyclobacteriaceae bacterium
GAATAGAGCTGTTTTATTCAACAAACTATTGCCAAAATCCATTTCTCCTTCCTCTCGCCAGTATGCTACCTGATCGTGAAATTTGGCTTGCTCTCCCAAATGAATTTCTTCAGCTATCAAGGTTGATTTTCCTTCTATTACCCCATTGATTTCTATCTCTTCAGCTCGAAGTTCAACAACTCCTTCCGCTGTGCCTTGGAAATGCACTTTGCCGCCTGAGGATTTGATGTCTCCTCTTATGAGCCCTCTTATATACACTTCGCCTCCAAACACCACCAAATCGCCTTCTATCACCGCATCTTCTTTTATATCGATCTCACCACCAAAGATCACCAGATCTCCAGATACATTATTGGTGATTTTTATCCTGCCACCGGCGGCCCGTATATCATCGCCTACAAAACCGTTGAGGTAAAGTTGACCACCAGCAATTAGGATATCTTGCATCACGCTATCTTCCACAAAGATCTCACCCCCTGAGGCGATAAGGTCACCGTTTATGGAGGCCCGGATATCAATTTCACCAGCGCCTAAATAAAGATCTCCGGCTACGGGTTCCGTAATAGATACTTTTTCTCCTGCCTTAAAATCTGTCCCATAGGCAAACCAAGTGCAGGAAAATAGTAATGCTAATGTCCATAAATGAGTTTGGAGCTTTTTCATAGTTCTTTGCCGGTTTTAGACCTAAAATAGGTAACTACTTAGTAACAGTAAATGACCCCTATCATATGAAAAACTGACTTTTGGGTTGGTAGACCTAATCCTTTTTATGGAATAGGGAAAGAGTACACCACAGCATTACATTCAATGTGGCGAGCCGGTAATTGAAGTTCAGAATGTTCCTGTATCGAACTAGCAATAATCCTTCTACTTATTGACAAAGATCATTTCCATCACTGTTCGGCATCATAGTAAAATGGGTCAAAATCCCCCAATTTTGCATTGTAGGGTAAAAATTGAAGGATATGAAGAAGTATATATCAATTTTAATTATAGCGCTGATCGCCAGCGGCTGTAGCTCGGTGCAGATATTCACCGATTACGATAGAAATGTGGACTTTAGCAACTACACCACGTTTGAGATGGCTCCGGTTCAAGATAAATTGCCTGATGAGCCAATGATTAATCAACTAAATTTAACCCGGATCAAAAGAGCGATTGTTGGCGAGTTAGAGGCTCGTGGATATGAGCAAACCCGACATGCTGATCTTGCTGTCAACATTTATGTAAAAGTGGATCCACGAACCGCGGTGACCACAATGTATGACGGACCATACTTTCCTTACCGGGGCAGATTTCGTTTTTACACGCACTGGGGCTATTACGATCACTGGGGTATTAACTGGGCTTATTCTGATGTACAGACCAGAAATTACAAAGTGGGCACGCTAGTAGTTGACTTGGTTGACACCAAAAACAAAAAGCTGGTTTGGCAAGGAATAGCTACCAGTTCACTTCACGAGTTAAGGAAAGATCCCGAGCTCAAGATCAATGATGTCATTGTACGTATGTTTAGGAGGTATCCTTATAGAGCAGGGAGCAATATTCCTGTAGCAACTATTGAATAATAAGATCATGAAAAAGCTATTATTAATACTATTAGTTTCATTTGGTACTATCAATTTCCTCCAAGCGCAAAATGATAGAATGATAAAATTTAAGCTTGGGGCATCTGAGCCGATCGGCAGTTATGGGGCTACCACCAATAATGCTCAATCAGGCTATGCCGAAACCGGTTGGAATGCCGGGATTGAGGGTGTGTATTATTTAAATGATTGGTTCGGACTAGGAGGTAATGTTACTTACAGTTACCCTAATTTTGATAATAGGATAGTCAATAACGGACTTTTGGAATCCGCTCACTACTCTGTTAACTCCTCCGGCAATTACTATGATAATTTCACTTATACTGTCGGACCTTATTTCAGATATACTGTTACCGATCAAGTCTCGGTGCATGCCAAAACCCATGTCGGTGTCCTTACAGTATATCGCCCTGATGTATTTATAACTTATGATATTATTAGAGGGGATACCTGGGGTGGATTGTATTTGGACAACACCTGGGACAACAGCCCAGCCATCAACCTAGGGTTAGGTGTGCAATACATGGTTTCCGACAATATCGGCATCAATCTAGACTGGGAGTATACTAACGGGTCTCCGAATTTTGCCTACTGGTCCAAAACCGAGCCATCCATCATTTTGAGAGATGAGCGCAGGGTCTCATTTGCAAACTTTGATTTCGGGGTAAGCTACTATTTTTGGTAGGATTTGTTCGATCCAGGTATTCTAGCAGGATGTTGAAGTTTTAACATTAATAATTTTAATATCATGAGAAGTAACATAAAAAACCAAGAGGCATATCAAAACGCTAAGAAAAGAGTGGAGGCAAAGTTTGGATTCAAAATTCATTTCCTGGTTTATGTGCTAGTAAGCGCATTGTTGGTCTTTATCAACTTAAGCGGATCAGCCGAAAACCTATGGGCTAAGTGGCCGCTGCTCGGATGGGGTATTGGTGTATTTGCTCACTGGTTGGCAGTTTTTGTCTTTTCCGGAAGGTCACCTATCACTGATGAGATGATCAAAAAGGAAATGGAGAAAAGCGCTTAAAAGAGCTTAGTGCTATAATAGGGCCCAATCAACGCTTGACAATACAATAATCTCAAGATGACAGACGGCTCCAAACTAATATTAGTAAAGGTTGCCCATACCTTGATATGGCTATTTTTTAATTTGGTATTGATTTATCTGTTTTATGCAGCCGCCTCCAATCAAGTAGGCTTTTGGTTTTGGATTGGAATTGGTCTCATTGGATTGGAGTGTGTTATACTGGTATTGAATAATTGGACCTGTCCTTTAACTCCGTTTGCCAGAAAGTATTCGGATTCCACCTTGGAAAACTTCGATATTTATCTTCCTAACTGGTTGGCAAAACATAACAAGACTATTTATTCAATATTATTTCTGCTTCTAGTGCTAATATATATCCTAAGGGTTAGCAACTAAAACAGTAATTCCAGACGCAGATGACCCCAGATAACATGCCAAATCAGATAATACACAAGTCTGAATATAAACATCGAAATAAAATCATATTTTTTGAATAGGAACAGCTGAGTTAGGTTGAATAAATACAGGTTTATCCAAGTAGCACATATAGCCCAAGTAGGGTAGGCACTCATAGATAAGATCTGATAGATTGGCTCAAGTGTAGCCACAAGCAAAATGCAAATCCAAATTAGCTTTTCCTTGCTTCCGCTTTTTAGGATCAAGGACAGCGAAAATAGCAACACCGCAAACGGTAGAACATGAAAGAGGATCTCTACTATAAATCCAATGGCAGAATAGAACAGCAGCGATTCCGGAAATGCGATATTCATATCTACTGGGAAAACGATTTTCCAATCGACTAAAATGGCAATTATTGGAAATAATACTGCCAGCCATGAGAAGCGTAGTAGCTCCTTGAGACATCCTTTTTTATAAATGAAAAATCTGGCTTTCGAAAGTAAAAAGGACAGCACCAAAAAGCCTAAAATGGCGATAAAAAGAAAGGTGATAGGAGCGCTTAGTTCACCGAGAAACCGTTGAAATATCAGGCTATTTGAATGAGTCAACAGTGCAGTCATTCCAACCACAACACCTGATAAGATAGCCAGGGTGGTGTATTGTATTTGTTCAGAACGATCTAACCCTGGAAGTTTTGTCATTTTAGCAAAAGCTATTTCTCGAGCTTTAGGCCTTATCTATTAAACATCAAGGTTTACTTACTTGAATACCAGTGACTCTCAGACTCCTTTTGTGCACGCAATCTAAATCTCCAAATAATGATCACCCCAATCACTCCTAAAACTGACATGCTAGCGGCAAAGTAAACCTCTGCCCAACTCCAATGTATATGAGGTGTTTCCCAGTATTCTGGTCTTATGTCCAAATTTATCCATGGTCCCACTCGCCCAACTACATAAATAAGTACGCGAAAGACATGCACAATAGCTGCAGCAGCACCTAGTTGCAAAGGAAGGTGGTCCTTGTTTTTATTATTCGTGATCCACCATCTGATCGAGCTGATTATGCAACCCAAATCGACCAATAACTCTAATACCAATAAAACAGCAACCCATAAAACGAATATTTCTAAATAACCTAAAGAGATCAATCTCAGGGTGTGAAAGAGTAAAATGCCCGCGCCAAGGATAAGCAAGAAAGCGTATAAACGCTGGCTTGATCCCGGGTAAATCATTCTTGCTATTCCAGTCCTACTATTTTTCATTGCTCAACCTCAGCAAAGAGTACCATATAATTATGCCCCGCTTTTTTGGCGCATTTTGGACAGTAGGCGTAGTGTACATAATTGTTTTTGGATTTCTTATTTTGTTTGGTCAAATAAGCATCCATTTGTTTCATGAATTTGGGAATTGCATTGTAGCCACCGTCAAAAACTTTGGCCATAAAAGTACCAGTAAGGGAAATGTTATTGGCATTAGGAACATTTCCGGTAACCGATAAATATAGTTCTGATTTAAAAGCATTGGGGTCCGTAAAGAGCAATAGCACATCTTCCTTATCGGTTGATACCATATCAGAACTTTCTGCCATTTCCAACAGTTTGGTCACTTTCTTACCTATCATGGGTGGAAAAGGTATGTGAAAAAGTGTAGGCACAGTCTCCTTTATGAAATTTTTATGATCCCAATTAAATGTTTTCTCATCCCATTTTTCAGGATGGAATAGTGGACAGCATTCTGCTTCTTTAGGTTGTGTTGGGTTTGTCATGATTCTTTGTAATTTGTTTTCAATTCCTTGATCCCCCATGGAACATATCCGATGCACATCAAGCCCGTTCCCACAGAGCTGATCAGTTCGATATCGGGGCTATTGATCAGAACAAGACCCGTAATAATTAGTATACCTTGCCATTTTTGAATAACCTTTTCTTTCATCAGCCCGATAGTTTGTATGATGCCACCGATAGCTAAGGCGAATATGAAGTAAACAATAAATAGAAGCCCGGCTTTGTCTACGATCACTTGCAGGTAAGGAACAAAACTTTGAAACTCTTTCTCAGGTAGTGTATCAAAAGCGGAGAGCACCAGGCACAAAGCACCTTTGTCAACCGCTAGGATGAATGCACCAAACACCCCAATTACGCCGCCCCAGAACCCATATTTTCTTCCTTCCCCCTGCAATAAATTCATTGTACCGATCATAAAAACAATGATCACCGGTACGGCGAAGGTTACGATCAAATGGCCAAAGTGATACATTGGATTGTTGTGAAATCTCCGCACCAGTTGCTCCACCGTGTGCAATGGTTCCATGGCTATTAAATTCGGGTGGGTGACAAAACCGATAAAGAGCATCAATGGATAGATAACAATTGAGAGCGCGTAGGCCTTATGCCTTATTGTTTCGATTGCCATAATTCTCGATCAAAACATCTTAAAACAAAAAGCGGGCATCCATTCCGTTTAGGAATCAATCCCCGCTTCACCTAAATGAGTCCGTAGAACCATAGATGCCAAGCTACTGTTATTAAGGCTTCACCCTATTGGGTACTCCGAAGAACCTTTCAGGATCATAACTAAATTGTTCTGCTCGTTCCCGATTTTACCCCGAGAGGTAAAAGATTTCCCGATTCCGAATCAATTTAGCACAGCCCGTGTTGAGCTAGCCTTTTATCCCTTACTTGATATTTTAAAGGTACATA
>JBPCUG010000522.1:0-2569 GCA_051011275.1 Cyclobacteriaceae bacterium
TTTATGGATGTGGTGAATGAATTCGAACAGATGATATATCAAGACGGGATAATCATGATCAAAATATTCTTATCGATCTCTAAGAAGGTCCAGGCCAGGCGGATTAGCAAGGTACGCAGTAACCCACTACGACGATGGGAATTTACCAAGGTAGATAAGAACGCGCAAAAACTGTGGGACAAGTATGAAGTCTACCAGGCAAAAATGTTTGAAAAAACCAATACAAAACAAGTCCCTTGGGAAATCATCGATGGCAATGATCATTACGAGGCAGACCTGAAGGCCATACAACATGTATTGGCAAAGGTGCCGTGGAAACCATGACGGAATACACTTAATAAGAAAACATGCAATTCGGGTTCGGCGATATTCTGACATTGATTGGATCTTTAGCGCTTTTCCTTTACGGAATGAAGGTGATGAGTGACGCTTTGATGGAAGTAGCAGGAGATAAAATGAGAAATATCCTGGCCTCCATGACTTCCAATCGCATTTTCGCAGTCTTTACCGGTTTTTTGATCACCTCAGTCATCCAATCCTCGTCTGCCACTACTCTTATGGTTGTTAGCTTTTCCAATGCGGCGCTACTTACTCTTGGTGAATCCATTGGTGTCATTATGGGTGCAAATATTGGGACAACAGTCACAGCTTGGCTAATTACAATATTGGGGTTTAAAGTGAGTATGAGCACGATCGCCTTACCATTGGTAGGTCTTGGTTTTCTGCTGACCTTCTCCAAAAATAGGACCCGGAAGCATTGGGGTTATTTTATAGTTGGATTCGCCGTTCTATTTATCGGCTTACAGTTTCTTAAGGATTCTGTTCCTGATATCGGTAATAACCCCGGGGCTCTGGAATTTTTGACAAAATATACCCGGATGGGCCTGATATCGGTCCTTCTCTTTCTGTTGATTGGGACTATCCTAACCATAGTTGTACAATCTTCGAGCGCCACCATGGCGCTTACTTTGGTGATGTGTAATGAAGGCTGGATACCTTTTGATATGGCGGTGGCCATGGTATTGGGAGAAAACTTAGGTACAACGATCACCGCTAACTTAGCAGCCCTGGTGGCGAATTTCAATGCCAAGCGAACGGCCAGAGCACATTTCATCTTTAACGTACTAGGGGTCATATGGATGATCATTCTTTTCCTGCCTTTTCTTAACTCTATTGACTGGTTTGTCACCAGGGATGGATCAGCTTCACCTTTTTTAGAAGCTACTGCAATCCCAGTGGCCTTATCTCTGTTCCATACTTCCTTCAACATTATCAACACGCTTTTATTGATCTGGTTTGTTCCTCTGATTGCTACTATCGTAATCCGGTTAGTACCCGAAAAAGTGGACCCAGAAAAGGAAATCGATCAACCCATGTATTTGAACGAGGCAGATCTCCGGTATCCTCAAACCGGTATTGCGGCATTAATGAAGGAATCGGCACGTTTATTTGAAAATTCTGTGTACCGAGCAGTGGCCCATGGGGTTAATGTGCACAGATCTGATATCGAATCCGCTATAAAACTGAAGGCGATAGTAGATCGGAGCGAAGTAATAGAGGTGGATATCGACCAACTATACTATGGAAAAATAAAGACCATATACAATACCATTTTGGAATATGCCACATTGCTTCAAAGTAAATTAGAGTTAAACCAGGAGAAGATTGAACTTATACGCAACATCCTAAATGCCAACCGACACTTAGTTACAGTTGTAAAAGACATGAAGCCTTTGCATAAAAACATGTCGAAATACATTGGTTCGCAGAACTATTTTATCAAAAAAGAGTACAATGATCTGCGAAGAATGATCTTGAAAACTATAAGAGAGATCCAGGAGGTAAGGACCTCTGAAAATCCCGAAATAAATTTACAAAAACTACAAAAACTGCAATCGAAGGCAGCTAAAAGCGATGTACTTATGGACGGATCAATAGACAAATTGGTCCGTAAAAATCTAATCACCAACGAAATGGCAACCTCGTTGATGAATGATAGCGAAACAGTAAACCGGATTGTTCAACGCCTAATCAAATTTGGGGAACTGGTGTACGTTCAAAAGGATTTGATTTTGGAAGAAAGACCGGAGGACCTGGAAGTAGAAGAAGGGATATTGGAATTGGATGAAGAATAATGTAAGTCTTCCTGGTTTCAGGCGATGAAACTGGTATAACATTGGGGATCAAGAAACTATTTACTAGCGCAATGGTAATCCCCCATTTCATGGTTATTTGGCTTAAGAAATGACTTTGGCTATATTTAGTCGATGCGCAATTTCTCTCAATCAAGACCACGTAAAAATCGATTCCAACAATTTTTTGTAATCCTGGTTTTACTTTATGGATTACTGCTGATCCCTGATACAAAGGAAAGCCCAATATATGAGGCCAAGGGTATTCCGTTTGCCTGGAATCGGGATCAGACTTGGCAACAATTGGAGCAAAGCTTTAAGGAAGCAAAGCAGCTACAACCGGCCATATTAGATTCGATGATCACAAGGATGTCAGTAGAAGCTGAAGATCATCTGGCCGGCCTTCGAGATGCTGATTTCGGCCCGAGAGATGAGAG
>JBPCUG010000523.1:0-3450 GCA_051011275.1 Cyclobacteriaceae bacterium
GCTTTGGGTTTATTTTTAGGATTCAACCCACTGAAAATTTCTTGCACGTACATTTTCGCTACTCGATTGGGAGTTCCTTTCAGGCTGTCGTCAGTTAGGTCTAAACCCAGGATAGTCATGATTTCCTTAAAGTGGCCTGCTATCAGTTTCATCTTTTCAGAATCTTGTAAATCAAAGGCATCTTCCCGAAGAGGTGTTTCAACAGAGCTGGCTACATGCTCATAGCCAATCTCTCTAATTATAGTCCCATTGGAAGGGATGTTTGTGGATTTTTCTGGCTGGTTCATTATTGATAAACTTTAATTGGTTGTATTTCTTGATGGATGAAGGATAGGGCCGTCGGATTTAAGCAAAAGAAACGGTCCTATCCTTTTTTAGTATTAGTTCACTCTCCCTCCTTCTCTACGATATCCGGACGGAGACTGGCAATTATGGTCATCAATTCATCGTGCTCTCGTTTGGGCACCTTGAATTCATTAAGCACATCTACCAGGTGCCCTGCAACGATATCGAACTCAGAAGCTTTAATACCTAAGCCTCCATGAGTGGTTTTGGCATCGCGACTGATTATTTTACAAGGCCCTCCGGTGGCAGCACACACTAGATTCTTGTTCTTCTGTTTAAATCCGGCACGAGAATCATCGCTCATGCCAAAGAATCGTTTACCTACCACCGGATCACTAAAAAGACGGTCGGCAAATTCATCCACCACTGCAGAAATGGCTTCATAGCCACCTAAACGTTCATACAGCGCGGCCTCCTGGGCCTTTGTGGTTACTGAAGCGATCAGCAATAAGGCAATAATTGCTAATGTTTTTTCGAATTGATAAATGAGTTTTTTCATGGTTCTATTATTTATAGTTGGTTAAAGAATTTTTCATTGTTAAGCTGAAGGATCTTTAGATGTCGAAGATTTCATTAAGAACCTGGACCATCTTCTCATCTTCCCCTCTTTTACAAGCAAGCTTTAATTTTAAGACCGGTAACTTAACGACTCTATCTACGATACTCTTGGTAATGTTTTTGATGGCATCATCTTCTTTCAAATCAGTATGCTTTAAACATCTGGCCAACTCTTCCTGTCGGATTTTTTCCAGAGCCGCTTTTATTTGATGAATAGTAGGCAACACTTTCAGTTCTTTTGCCCAGGTTAAAAATTCCTTGAGTTTCGTATTAATGATAGATTCTACTTTGGGGATCTCATTCCTTCTTTTTTGTATAGTTGAGGAGATCTCGTCATTAATATCATCCATGTTAAGCAAAGTGATATTGGGATCTTCAGCAAGTGCAGGTGCAATACTTCGTGGAACGGATAGGTCAATAAAGTATTTATGACTGCTCCAGTTAGTTGAATTGATACTTTCTTTGGTAAGAAAGGGCTCACCTACAGTTAAGGCAGAAATTACAAGTTGCACTCTATTAAGCGCCTGGTGTACCTCATTAAAATGAATAGGTTTTAGATCAAGCTCGGCGGCCAGTGCCAGGGACTTTTCCGCTGTCCGGTTGCTGACCCATACCTTATAGCCCATTTTGGATAGTTTCCTACATAGATCCTCGCCTATCTTTCCTGCGCCTAAAATGAGTGCGGTGGGATGCTTATCCGGAAACAGTTGTCGAACTAAATTTTTTGTCACCTGACTCACCGAAGCATGACAATCTTTGAAGCAACTATCTTGGGCAATTTTCTTGTGGGTATGGAAAATGGTGTGCATCAACCGATGCAAAAACGGTCCGGCCAGGTCAAGATCGACACTATTTTGATAAGCCTTTTTCACTTGATTTATGATTTGCAAATCTCCCAATACCTGTGATTCAAGGCCCGCGGAAACTCTGAAGAGATGTTCAACCGCTGCTGCTGGCTGATCATATAATTGAAAATGCTCCAGATAATTGTGCAAGTTGGGCCCCATAACAAATAGCTTTATAAGTTCGGTTAGCTGCTTACAATCAACATGCGACGAAGTAAAGTACACTTCGAATCGATTGCAGGTAGATACCACCAGCATCTCCTCAATGCTTCCAAGCTCCTTAGCATATTGCAGCAATCTTTGGCGATCATTGGCGTTCATGGCAAAATGCTCTCGAACTTCTAATGGGGCCCTTTTATGGGAGAGACTAATGGCTTTGAATGGTACATTCATTTTTCCGTCGGCCCCCATCCTTTAAGTACCTCTTCGGTATCTTTTACTATTACAAAATAGGTTGCGCCTGAATTACCCTTTTTTTCTACCTCGGCAGCTAGAGGCTTTGGTTTAGCTGATGGCAGTCCTTTTCTAAAGGCCATCGGCATAGACGTGTTCCTAAGATTGCTATCATTGCTGGAGAAATGCGTCTGCTCAAATAAAATGAGAACAACTAGTATTCCCATTACCACACCGGTGATCAACAATATTTTTTTCATGATCCGCTTGTTGAGTGTTAATTAGGCTTGAATTTTAGCTGCTCTAGCATTGGTATGCTAGGTGAAAAACAAATCTGCTGTATCGCCAGCCTGATGCCAGGAATTACATTGAGCGGTTTGAAATCAGGCCCAATCACCTGGCCTATCAGGAAGGATTCGGATTAATTAGTGGCATTTATATGCCTACCAAATTACCTTATCAATCTGTTGCTTAGAAAGCTAGTCGGCGGTATAATACCTTTCATTGATCACCAGACCATCTCTCCACTCTCGCCTTAGTACTTCATTCCAAAGGATAGGAGTTCCGTCAGTTTGAGTAAGGTCAAAAGTGTATTCTGACATGGTAACATTGTCTCCTACAGCTTGGCTATGGAGTGCGATCTCATTCACACTGCCAATCCCTTGGAAAAAGTCTTTCAACTTTTCCTGTTTGTCAGCTAAGCCATGTGTTTCTGCGCCATTACCTTCAATGGTAATGACATCCGGGTGAAAGAATGCATTTACCGCTTCCAGAATTTTTCCCTCTACTACTTGTTGGTCCAGGGATGCTACGCGTTCTTTTAGATTTGCAATTTGCGTTTCCATTTTTATTGTGGTTAAGTTTTAAAATTGATTACACCTATCCTTATCCAAAGCCTATGCCACAAAAAAATAGCATGCTAAGTAGCTGATAATTAAAACACTGTGGGATATAAGGAAAAATCAGGTGACAAAAAAAGTGATTCTATTTAGGAAAATTTCTTAAATAAAATCCTTTTGAAATGGAATAGAGATTCAGGAAAGGTCGCCTTTCTTGATGCCCAGCTTTCTCATTTTAGAATACAGGGTCTGAGGGTTTAGCTCCAGCAATTGTGCAGCGCCTTTAGGTCCACTAATCTTCCCATTGGTGCGCTTTAAGACTGATAATATATGGGATCGTTGGAAATCCTCATCAGTGAGAACTTTGCTGCTTTTAGCAGCTTTTTTACGCACCGTTATATTCAGGCCCGTCACCTCTAAATTTTTTCCTGGACTAATGATAACAGCCCGCTCAACGATGTTTTCCAACT
>JBPCUG010000524.1:0-3183 GCA_051011275.1 Cyclobacteriaceae bacterium
TCATAAAGACGCCACCACCTGAATGCCCGCCACCGCTAACTGATTGCATCTTTATACCATCTACATTGACCCAGGAGTTTTCATAACCATACCAGCGCCAGGTGCTTGAGGCACCAATGGGATCCATGATCTTTTCTTTCAATACCATGGGCAATGGCTTTCGCCAGACTTGCAATAGCGAATAAGCCAGGACATTTACACGCACATCATTATATTCAAAAGTAGTTCCGGGAGTCCTTAATTCGCGATGCTTCCAATCGTCAATACCTCCTTCTTGAGGAGGGCGATCGGCCCAATCGTGGCCACCCCATAAAGTACCGGACCAATCAGAACTTTGGGTCAGCAAATGGCGCAAGGTAATATTGGAGTTGTGCGCCCCTTGAAAGGTATTGTCCCAAACGTAGTCTTTTACTTTTTCGTCTACATTGCCAATTAGTCCCGCATCTAAAGCCAGTCCGGCAGTGGTTGATAAGTAGCTTTTGGTTACGCTGAAGCTCATATCAACTCGGCTCAGATCGCCCCAGCTGGCTACTAAGTAACCGTTTTTTAAGATCATACCCGCCGGTCCCCCGCGCTTTTTCACCGGGCCCAGTAGTTCGTGATAAGGTTCTCGCTCAAAACCTTTCAAAATTGCTAACCTCAAATCGCGAGCACCTTGGTATTCATTGGCTTGAGCAAACCGCACAGCATCTTGCAGGGCCTTTTCTTTTAGCCCAACTTCTTGTGGATCTTTTTGCTCCCAGTCAGTTCCATTGTCGGGATAGTATAGTTGTTGGCCCAAGAGTGGGCTTGATAAAACACTTACTAATAAAAGAAGTACCAGTAGCTTTTTGTAAGGATTAGGTATTCCCATCGGATATCTTCATTTGGTTTGTCCAAACAAGATAACAGAATTAAGCGATTATTCTGGTTGGATCACTTGACCAACTGCCTCAACTCCTTGCGATAGACCGAAGGGCTTTTTCCGGTAAATTGCTTGAACTGCTTATTGAAATGGGAGAAATTATTAAACCCGCTCTTAAAGCATATATCAGTAATGCTAGTAGGCTCCTCGGCCAGTAATTTGGACGCATGTACCAAGCGGTATTCATTTACAAACTGTGTAAAAGTCTTTCCCGAGCTCTTTTTGAAATAACGACAAAAAGCAGGAACGGTCATGCTTACCTTTTCTGCAATCTCTTCCAATGGAATGGTTCTTTTGAAATGATCCCTTACAAAATTAAAGATCACATTGATCCGATCATTGTCTTGCAACTGGGTCTCTAAAACAAACCCATCTACATTTAAGATAACGTATTCCTCAGACAAGGCTAGGTCCCTTAGAATGTTTAGCAGTTTTAGCAAACGATCATAAGGATCGTATTTTGACAGTTTTTCCATTTTACGACCCACCTTTCGTTTAGTCTTGCCATGAAAGGAAAGTCCCAATTTGGCTTTCTCAAATAGCGACTGGATAATGGCCATTTCAGGAATGGAAAAGAAATGCTCCCCTAAGAAATCTTCGCGCATTTGCACAATGGTCTCAGATTGATTGGAGGTCAGCCGATCGGTAAACCCGAAGTGGGGCAAGTTGGCGCCAATAAAGATCAACTCGCCATGGTTAAAATAGGACAAATGGCTTCCGATATGTCGTTTGCCGCTGCCTCCGTTTACATAAACTAGTTCCAGTTCCGGATGGAAATGCCAGGAAGGCAATTCATTGCGACAAGGATCGGCATATTGCTTCAGACTAATCGAACTGCCAAAAGTTGGGTTGATCTTCTCAAAAGCCGGCTTGGTTATTTTCATGATTCACAATTACGATCCTTATTTAAGCAAAACTAACTCATATCAAAAAGAGCTACCTCCACCTTTTTAACCTAACTATGTGCAAAATTAACCTAATAATTCCGTAGCGCCTTATATACAGTTAAAATAACGCACAAATTGGAAAATTACGAGGTAGTCAGATGCGGTCTTGAGGCATACATTTGCATTGAAACAATTTTTTAAAACCAAAATTTATGATGATGAAAACGATGTTGAGAAAATGCTTACTAATGATACTTGTATTGGTGTCATTCAGCAGTTACGCATCCCTAGACCCAGTGGTAAAAGTTAAATCCACTGACGCGAAAGCCTTTGCACTCTATATGAGCCAGTGGACTGGTCAAGTCAGGATATCGATCAAGGATATAAACGGTTATGTACTACAAAACAAGAGCTTTGAAGAGCTCAATGGATACGCCGAAAAGTACAACATAAAAGCGTTACCCAATGGTGTTTATTTCCTGGAGGTCGAAGATGAGGATATGATCAAAGTACTCCCTATCACTGTTCATGGGGAAGAAGTGACAGTAGGTGTTGAGGAAAATATCTATAAGCCACAGGTCACCCAATTAGCAGGCTATGTGAATGTGACCAGAGTGGCTAAAAATCAAGGGCCGCTGACCGTGACCATTTCCGACCAAACCGGTGAGTTAGTATTTAAGGAAACTTTCTCAGGAGATAGAAATCTAAAGCAGCGGTATGATTTAACTTCTCTGAGGCCTGGTAGATATAGTTTTTCTTTTCAGACCCAAGACCGTGTATTCAATGAGGAGGTGGATATAAAAAATAACCCAATGTTTTAAATAGTTAGTTTAGTTTAGGAAAAGAGGAAGCAGTGCACTTCCTCTTTTTTTTGTTTACCATTCGTACAAAGAATGTCTCATCCGTAAAAAGATCTGGCCAAATCACTATTTTAGGCCTGATTTTTATCAACTTTAATTGCCGCCCTACCATATTATGAAAAAATTATGTCTGATACTTATGCTTGGTTCCCTTAATTGGTCTGTTGGCCAAGCCCAAGAAGTGATAGAACTAACTTCACCCCCCACGCCAAATAGCCTTAGCTGGACTCACGCAGAAAAGGAATATTTTTCACCGATCTGGAACACACAGGTGATCACTAATGTCTCCAAGCCTACGTTAACGGTCTATAGGCCGGAAGAGGGTAAAGCCAATGGTACTTCTGTGGTCATTTGTCCTGGCGGTGGGTTTAGGGCGTTGTCTATCAATAGCGAAGGTATCGATGTAGCCAAATGGCTAAACGAGCGAGGGGTAACTGCTTTTGTATTAAAATATCGTTTGGTCCCCACTGGTGAAGATGGCGTAAAAGAAATGATGTCCCTGGGTGCTGATCGAGAAAAAGCAGATCAGGAC
>JBPCUG010000525.1:0-3077 GCA_051011275.1 Cyclobacteriaceae bacterium
AGCGGGAGCCTATTTTAACAGTGGCTCATGTAGTTACTTTTTATCAAAGGCATAACTATCAACCGGTATGGATCGAGGAGGATGAGCTAACCATTTGGGGAAAAGAATTGGTTGCTACAATAGCTAACGCAAGTGAAGAAGGCATGAATCCAAGAGATTATCACTTGGCTAAGGTCAACCAGCTTGTCGAAGGCATCCAAGCCTCTACAACTCCGTTAAGGTTTCTGCATCTTGAAGTCTTGTTGACCGATGCCTATTTAACCTTTGCGGCTCATTTGTATAGAGGAAAAGTATGCGCGGAAAAGGTGGATCCTGAATGGCATGCTGACTGCAAGCAGGAAGAGATAGACTACAGTAGTCAATTGTCACAGGCTCTAAACGGTAAGGATATTATTGGCAGTTTGGATCAACTAAAGCCTCAGGAACCTGCATACCAACAACTCAAGGCAGCTTTAGCGCACTACCGAAGTCTGCAAATTAAGAATAAAGAAGGTTTCCCAACCATTCGACCAAAGGCTGACAGGGTTCCAGGATATGATGTATTAGATATAGACTTTTTGGAAGAGCGCTTGATAGCTTTAGGAGATCTATTGAAGGAGGATGTTACTGATGCGGAAAAAGTAACCAACGCGGTCAGCCAATTTCAGCATCGCCATGGTATTGATACCAATGGAATGATTGATTCCCTTACCATAAACGCGCTGAATGTGTCACTGGAAGAACGGATAAAGACCATCGAAACCAATCTGGAGCGATGGCGCTGGCTGCCTTTAGAACTGGGAGGAAATTACATATTAGTCAATATTGCCAATTTTAGTTTGGAAGTATTTGAGGGATCAAATATCGTTTTTCAAAGTGATGTCATTGTAGGAACAAGATACCATCGAACCCCGGTTTTTAATGCCCAAATGACCCATGTGATCTTAAAACCATATTGGCACGTACCCAGGTCGATTGTTAATAATGAAATTCTTACCCTGGCTAGTCCAGCAGGATATTTGAATCGTAATCAGATCAGGATCATTGATCAGTCCGGACAGGCAATTTCCACTGATTCAATTGATTGGTCCCAGGCCAGGCCTGGTAATTTTCCTTATCGATTACGGCAAGAACCGGGTACTCATAACTCTTTGGGACTAATCAAATTTATGTTTCCTAATCCTTATTCGGTGTATGTACATGATACACCTACTAAGATGTTATTTGATCGACAGGTCCGTACCTTTAGTCACGGATGCATCCGGCTTCAGAAGCCATTTGAATTAGCTGATTATCTATTGGATGCGTTTCCAGAATGGGACCAAGCCTCATTACAAGAAGCAACCGATTCCACTCGTTATAACAACCATCATATCAATTTGCCTATTCCTATTCCGGTCTATGTGCTATACTGGACCGCCTGGATGGACAATGAGGGGCATATCCATTTCAGAGACGATGTATACCAAAGGGACTTAGCTGTTTGGCAAGCTCTAGAGCATCCTGTTGAAATAGTCTTGTGAAATTTGGTACTGACTACCAGGAAGGAGTTGATTGGTGGAAATGCAAAAAGTATTTGAAGTGTATAAAAACAAAAAGCGGACTCCCATCTCGTTAAAAATGTTTGTCCGCTTCATTTTGTAAATTCCGTAGATTTCACAAAACGCCAAGCTACTGTTATTGGGCTTTCCTTTTCACTGCACTTTCCGAAAAACTTACAGCTTCCTGTTCTGACTAATCATTCTCTCCCTTTTCCCTTTCCACACACCGAGGTGTCCGAAAATTTCCAAGTTTGATCCTAATTAACCTGGCTAGTTAAAGCCTGCCTTTTATCTCTCACTTGATATTATAAAGGTAGAATTTCGATGATCAATTCCAAATTTTTTTATAACTAATTTTTCCACCATTTATCCACAAAGATATCAAGACCGCTAGCTATGGAATGAGTCGGTAGAAACGATTTAGTTTCTAAGGAGGGATCAGCAGATACTCACCCTTGGGTACGGATTCTTAAAAGAGTAGAATTGCTTTGATATTCGCGGTCGGAATGATGTATAAACAAGCAGGTACCGCCAGCAACTGCAGAGATGATCCTAGGTGCCAAAGCTTTGGGTACTGCTGGGCAGCCATAACTTCTACCCAGCCTACCGTTCCGTTTGATAAAATCTTTGCTTACATAGTCTGCACCGTGCATTACAATGGCTCTGGCCTCAGCTTGATCATTAATTCCTGGTTCCATTCCATGTAGCCGCAAAGATAGACCGTGCTTACCATTGTAAGTCTTACCTGTTATATAAAAACCGAGACTGCTCTTGTATGAGTTAACATGATTTGAAAATTGCCGGGCGTAAAGTTCCCCAGAATTTCTACCGTGAGCTACCAGTGTTTTTTGCAGCAAAATTTGATTATCGAGGTCAATGATCCAAAGCCGATCTTGATTAGCAGATTGGTCAAAATCAATTATGGTCAATAATTGTCTCGCAGACAATTTGTCATTTGATTTTAGATTTTGAAATCCTAAGAATGCCTTACTAAAAACGGACTGTGGCAAACCGGCCTGCTCCAATTCCAATTGATCGTAAAGGTTTTCAGTAGCCACTAGTCCCGGCTTATTTGAGCTAAACCTGACCTCCAATGAATGATCCAGGGCTTTGTGCGAGTGAGTATTCTGTACCGCTGGTATACCAAGCAGGAGTGACAAAAAGAATATTTTCATACTACTAAAGCGATATCCGTTGTTCAGACGTATTCGTCAATTTCTTTTTTTAAGATTACTTCCAAAATATCCTCTAAGGTAATAATTCCCAAGAATCGATGAAAAGTGTTTTGCACCAAAGCTATTTGAGACTTGGTTTGGATAAATAGATTCAGGAGATGATCTAATGTTGTCGAAGGACTGATCCAGATTAAGTCTTTTTTGGTACTGACCTTATCAACCGTTACGGGGAGCTTTTTGTTCCCAAGCGAAATAAGGTTTTTGGCAAAGAGGATCCCGACAATTTCGTAAGGGTTATTTCTTAAGATTGGGATCCTGCTAAAGTCCTTTTTATCAATAGTTTGAAGAAGTTCTTGATCAATTATTTGGTCAGCATTAAGGC
>JBPCUG010000526.1:0-3300 GCA_051011275.1 Cyclobacteriaceae bacterium
GTCATGGCCTGATCTTCATGCAGCATCAACCAATTGCCCTCGAATTGGTTGAAGTAGCTGTGACCTCTCATAGCACCCCAGGCCTCTTCAATAGAAATGTTCTTGGCTCGGTCCAGATAGCTATCAGGAATTTTTGGTCGGCCATCCGGAAATCGCTCACCTACCCATTCAGATGTTAATTCGATCATTTGCTCATTAGACATTGTCTGAGCATTTGCTTTAACCGGTAGTACCCCACAAAAAAGGATTAGTACATAGAACACTGTGTCTTTCATAATAATGGTTTATTTGATTATGTCATTGAGAACAAGCGTTGCCTGTTCAATTTTAATAGATGGTTCCTAAATTTTGGAAATCACCATCTTACAGATTTAAATTCCCAACCTGGAATCACCTTTTGCATTTCCACCTGATCATCTCTTTTATTTAGCCCACATTCAAGATAATTTCGGTGCAATCTCTGCAAAGCCTCGCGGTCAAGCTCTACGCCCAATCCAGGTGCAATGGGTACTTCCACCATACCGTTATCAAATTGTATTCTGCCCCCCACAATTACCTCGTCCGATTGCCATGGGTAATGCGTATCTAAGGCATAAGGCACTTCAGGCAACGCTGCTCCCAGGTGAACCATAGCGGCCAAGGAAATACCCAAATGACTGTTGGAATGCATAGATAATTTTCGTCCAAAGGTTTCACATACTCGTGAAAGCTCCATGGAAGCCTTTAACCCACCCCAAAAGTGATGGTCGCTCAAAATAATATCTTCCGAACTAAGAGCTATACTACTTGGAATATCTTCGAAACTGGTGGTACACATATTTGTGGCCAAGGGCATATCCAAGGCCTCGCCGACATCTGCCATATTTTTCTGACCTCTTACGGGATCTTCCAGGTATTCTAAGAAACCCTCCATTTGCCGGCCATACTTTATCGCGGTTTCCACTTTCCAGATTGCATTTGGGTCATAACGAAGCGGCGTATCGGGACCAAAATGTTCAAATAGAGCCTTAATTGAATCCACTTCATGCTGTGGTTCAAATACCCCGCCTTTTAATTTTATAGATTGAAATCCAAATTCTTTGACCATAGCAACAGCCTGCTCTACAATACTCTTTGGTGTGGTGGCAGCAGCTTGCCTGAGGGCGGCCCACCCATCTGCTTGAGGATCGGTGTTGAATCCATCCACACCACCGGCCCCGGCATACTTATAGAATAGATATGCAGCAAAGGGGACTTTGTCGCGCCTACGGCCACCTAATAGGTCTACTACCGGTCTTTCCATTACCTTGCCGATGATGTCCAGACAAGCCACTTCCAAGGCACTGAATACATGGACTATTTTTCGCTGGTCCCAGGGTGTTTCTCCTCGTTGGAAAGAAGATTCATGCTCAAATTGATTGGTTATAGCGTCTTTAATCTGATTAAGGTGAAAAGGATCTTTATCAATGATGATCTCCCTGGATTTTTCCAAGGCCTCCAGTATCTCAATGTTGCCCGGAATTTCACTGATCCCGATTATATTGTCTTTTGTAATCAGTTCTACAATTATCCGGAGGGCATACGGCGCGTGTAACCCGGCCGCATTCAGTAATGGAGGGTCAACAATCGCTACCGGGGTAATATTAATATCCTTGATGATCGGTCCAGTCATAAAATGCGACATCTAACTTTCACTGCCAATTGCTTGAATGAGCGCTTTGATATAACCAAAAGCAAAGGCATGGCCCTGAAGTGCGCTTGCCGGGTCATCGTGTCTTGGAATATGATCCGGCATTATCATCTCGCTGTATCCGACATCGCGCAAGGCTCTGATCACCTGTACGAAATCCATATCTCCATTATCGGGATACACCTCTTGAAAATTATTCCAACCACCTTTAATATTGCGCAGGTGGATATTGAAAATTTGATTGCGCTCCCCAACCCATTTTATAATAGGTAGGATTTCGGTTTTGGGATCTTTCAATCCCTCAGCGGTTGATCCAAGACAAAGGTTAAAACCATGATAAGGGCTATCATATAGTTGGGCAAAACGCTTTATGCCTTCAAATACATCTGGGCTATTCCATCGGGTGACACCAGCATATCCAGCCGGGGCTGGAGGATCGGCGATATGGTTGGCCAATCTTACCCCGTACTCTTCGGCCACAGGCAGGATTCGGTCAAGCAGATAAGTGATCCGCTCGTATACCTCATCGATCGATACGTTACCTGCAATGGTTCTATGTTCATTACCTTTCAAGGCATCTTCATAATTCCAGGTACTATATGACACATTCCCGCGGGATGGATCCACGGTTCGACCAGTTCTTAAAATCACCTGAATGGTAGTGTTGTATAGCAGCGCTTTAATCCCCGACTGAGCAGCAACCGAGATCATTTGCTGGATCATCTCGATCTCCCGATCCCGTTCAGGACTTTTGCCTAGCATTATATTAGGAGTAGCTACACGCTCAATCCCCGCTGATGAAAGAGGTAAGTGATAGGCATCTAAGTTGATACCATATTTTTCACAGGCTTCTTTCTTCGCTAAAGAATCCTCTAAGTCCCACCCTACGCCCTCAATCATCTTGGGCGATCCCCCATCCATATTAAACACGCCATGCCTGGCCAGGTATTCCAGGTTCTGTTTTCCTGTTCCACCATGTTGACACCCTACCTTCATTAGCATCTTCTTTTTGGGTGCAAGGGAGGGAGCTGCTTGTCCTGCCACCGCTTCTGGTTTCGAGCATCCGGCTAGGCTGGCAGGGCCTCCCAAAGCCAATGCCCCCAGGGAAGTTCTGCCTACTATTTTCAACAGGTTTCGTCTCTTGATTTTATTCAGGTAACTCATAATTTTAATATCTAAGGTTTTAGCTCTGTCTATACCAAGGGAAATAGTTTAGCCGCTAACATGGTTACGAAAAGACCTACGATACCCATGATTGTCAGCATGGGCGAGAAGGTTTTTAGCGCCTCCTGTTCAGTCAGATTACTCATTTTACAAACAATCCAGAATCCGCTGTCATTCATCCAGGGAATTAGTTTAGATCCGCATGCCACAGCGAGGCCAATGTATAGCATGTGATACTCCAGGGACATTGTGCTGGCCATCCCGGACAAAATGCCCGAGGCTGTGATCATGGCAACTGTGGCGGACCCTTGAGCAGTACGCACCACGGCGGCGATCAGAAAAGCCAATGGAATCAACGCCATTTGATAGTCTTGGGTCAAATCACCGATCCTGGAGCTAATACCAGTTTGTTGTAACATTCTACCAAATGCACCCCCTGCAGAGGTTATTAATATAATAACTCCAGC
>JBPCUG010000527.1:0-2842 GCA_051011275.1 Cyclobacteriaceae bacterium
GGCAAATTCCGGTTCAAGACCTCTTGATCATCCCCACCCAGGATACCATGATGGCGGTACTTGATTGCGCTTATCGGGTTTATCAGTCAGCAGCTAAATTATGCCTTAAAAAATACAGCATGCGAGCCTTGACCGCGGATGAGGGAGGATTGGCACCACCTTTCCATGATATCGATGACCTATTTAATGATGCTCTGGAAGCAATTAATATGGCAGGGTATACGGCAGGAAAAGAGGTAACGCTGGCCGTGGATGTAGCCTCTAGCAATTTTTATCAGCAAGGAAAATACCAATTTAGTGATCAGTGGGTCGACAGTGAAGAAATGATTGATATCCTAACTGGATGGGTGACCAAATATCCTATTATTAGTCTCGAAGATGGGCTGGCAGAGGATGATTGGGACCATTGGCCTTTGCTAAAAAAAAAGATAAGCAATCGGAGCCTAGTGGTGGGTGATGACTTACTATGCACCAACCCGGCTAGAATTGAGAAAGCTATGAAGAAGGATGCGGCCAACACATTATTATTGAAAGTCAATCAGATCGGCACATTGACTGAGGCATTAAGAGCTTATAAACTAGCTAGAAAATATGGTTGGCAAGTAACTATCAGTGCCCGCAGTGGTGAGACGGAAGATAATTGGCTGGCCGATCTGGCCGCGGGCTGGCAGGGTGATCAAATTAAGATTGGATCTATCGCACAATCGGAGCGATTGGCCAAATATAATCGGCTTTTAGAAATAGAAAGCGAGACAGGGCTTCAGATTATAAGTTGGCCGAGGTGATAACCGATATGGTCAATGTTCTTTAAGTATGTTTCGTCTTATAGTCCTTGAAATGTTTAAGGGACTAGCAATACTTTGCTTTTTCCTTAAGTTTCGCTTCTATGGCCTTTCCGGTAGGTGTAGCCGCCAGGCCGCCCAGGCCGGTGCAGGTCAGCTCGTGGGCCATCATCTCCCCTACTTCATTCATAGTTTGCACTACCTCATCGAAAGGTATTAGGTGTTCGTAGTTAGCCAAGGCCATATTGGCGCAGGAAAGCGCATTGGAGGCGGCCATTACATTTTTCCCCAAACAGGGCGCTTCCACCCTATTGCCTATGGGATCGCAGACAATGCCCAATGAATTTTGCAGTGCCAATGATGAAGCAGCTACACATTGCTCGAGTGTACCTTTCATCAGGGTTACTAAGCCAGCAGCGGCCATGGAACCCCCAGCGCCAGTTTCGGCCTGGCAGCCGGCTACTTCGGCAGAGAAAGTAGCATGTTCTGAAATGAAGGCGCCCATCATGCCCGAAGCCAGCATGGCTTTTATTATTTCATCTTCTTTGCATTGCATTTCTTTAGCCGCCCCCAGAATGGCACCTGGAAGTGTACCACAGGAACCGGCCGTAGGTGCGGCAATAAATACCCCCATGGAACTTTTAACTTCCATCATAGCCGTGGTGTATAGCACAATGGTATTTAACATACCGCTATCCAGCAAAGTCTTCTCCTTCATTTTGTCCTTAAAGCCTAAAGATTGCACCGGCAAAATTCGGTCTTCATAATAGGTGCCTTTCAGCCCCTCTTCAATGCCATCCTGCATGATCCTCACCAGTGATCTCATATTTTCAAATACCTCGAATTCGGAGACCCCTCCCCTGGCACTTTCATAGAGCAAAGCCAGTTCCCATAATTCCAGGCCTTGCTCCTGTCCAACTGCCATCATGTCCTTGCAGGTTAAGAAAGGAACTTCCAGATCCTTTCGGGAAAGTACAGGAAGCACCGGTCGCAGATAATAAACATTGGGCACTCCCACAATCGCTTCGACCTTGGCTATTACATCAGCTGGATAGGGATGAACGCTTTTTAGTTCAATGAAACTGGTAGTGTCGATCTTGAAATCACAATTAACCTCGGGAAGTAGATTTTCAATTATATCCAAGTTGTTGCCATAGATAAGCAACTCGTGATAGTCACCATTGATGCTCACCTCTGATCCATCTATCTCCTGAATTTCCATCATTCCACCACCAGTACTGATAGCAGCTACCGTATGCGTTATGGACGGATTGCTAATACTTATTCTATAATTGTTGGGATGTTCCGCCCCATAGCTGAGGTAATTCACTTTTATATTAATGCCCGATGCTTCAATACTTTTTTTGTATTGCATCATGCGTTCATCATCTGCTTGCCAGCCCAGCAGTCCACCATACAGACCCATATCCGTACCCTGGCTTTCATGAGTGGTCACCAAAGAGCCATTGGGGTCGTAGTCAATCACTACATCGGTTATTTCCCCTTTCATTAGATCGTGTAGTAACAGTCCGATCCGGCAAGCGGCAGCGCTATGTGAGCTGGAAGGCCCTCTCATGACTGGGCCTATTACATCATTGAAAATGCTGGATATAGCCATCTTTTCCTTTAAGCGGCAACTCTTTGTTACACAAGATACATAATTATGTGGTGATGATCTTTATTCTATTTATTTGTGTTCCGGGCATAACACCTATATATTGTTGTTGATCACACCTCATGACAGAATTGAGCACCAAACCCCGCGAGCAGTTTTCATCAAGATTAGGCATGATGCTGGCCATGTTGGGCATGGCGGTGGGCACAGGAAACATCTGGCGCTTTCCCCGCATAGCAGCGCAAAACGGTGGCGGTGAGTTTCTGATAGCCTGGGTGGTGTTTCTCTTCCTCTGGTCGATCCCCCTTATCCTGCTTGAGTTTGGCATGGGCAGAAAAGCCAGAAGCGGACCAACCAGAGCATTCATACAAATGATGGGACCGCGCTGGGCCTGGATGGGCGCCTTTGCTGCCTTTGTGGCTATGGCTATCACGTTTTATTATTC
>JBPCUG010000528.1:0-3784 GCA_051011275.1 Cyclobacteriaceae bacterium
AGCATTTGTAGACCATAACTAAGTGCATCAGGATCAAAATTTGCGATCATCACTTCGGTGCTATTAAGTTGCTTTCCGGGAAACAATTCGAGTGCTTCCATCACATCATATAACCTATCCACACCAAAGGAAAAGCCCACTCCAGAAACATCTGGAAAACCAAAAGCCCCGGCCAAATTATCATATCTACCCCCTCCGGAAACGCTGCCAATACCAGACCCTGCAATGACCACTTCCAGAATGGTACCGGTGTAGTAAGAAAGTCCCCGGGCCAAGGTAGGATCGATTTTGATATGGTTTTCGGACAGATCAAAATCAGCAATCAGAGAAAGTATCTCCTGGAGATCACTGAGCCCCTGGTTTTCTTTCGATCCGAAAAAGGAATTCAGCCGTTGCAAAATTTGATCCGGTTCACCGGCTAGATCGAGCACCGGCTCCAACAATTGCAATGACTCCTGAGAGAAGCCACGGCTGGCCAAGTCTTCCCATACTTTTTCTTTGCCGATCTTATCAAGTTTATCGATTGCCACGGCAAAGTCGGACTCTTTGCTGTGAGCACCGATCGCTTCAGTGATACCGGTCAATATTTTTCTATGATTTAGCTTGATAGTAAAGTCGAGGATACTGAGTTTTTTAAATATCTCATTGATCATCAAAATGATTTCGACTTCACAAATCAAAGATGGCGTTCCCAAGACATCCGCGTCACATTGGTAGAATTCCCTGTACCTTCCCTTCTGTGGGCGGTCAGCGCGCCAAACGGGTTGTATCTGGTAACGCTTAAAGGGAAATGCGATATCATTTTGGTGCATGACTACGTACCGTGCCAGGGGAACGGTGAGATCATAACGGAGCCCCTTGTTGCTTATCTTTGCCGACAAGTCCTTAGACCCTTTTTTGTAATCCCTTTCGTTGGTTTTGTTTAGAAAGTCTCCGGAATTAAGAATGCGAAATAGTAGTTGGTCGCCCTCATCTCCGTATTTGCCAGTGAGCACGGAAAGGTTTTCCATGCTCGGTGTTTCCAAAGGCATAAATCCGTATTTCTCGAAGACCGACTTGATGGTGTTAATAATGAAGTTTCTTTTCATCATCACCTCCGGTCCGAAATCGCGAGTACCTTTAGGTAGACTGGGTTTGCTAGCCATAAAAATGATTTTGGCAAAAGTACAAAAAAGGCTTGAATGTTGAACTGGCATTAAGCCCTCTATGTAGTTTCTCTTTTCTTCATAAAAACCAGTGACAGATTTAGAATATTCCATTGATTCTCTTAAATTTGCCCCTCGTTTTATATTAATAGGATAATCATGGCAGTTACTAGGCTCAAACGTAAGGACAGAAAAAATAAGGCCAGGGCAAATAATAGGACGATCCGGGTAAAGCATTTGAATGCGACGCCCGTGATCAAGAAAATAGATATTGAGGCCATAAAAGCTTCATTTGGCACTATAACCAAGAAAAAAGCCACACCTAAGGCAGAAAAAGAAGTTGTTGCTGAGCCTGCCAAAGCAGTAGTTGAGCAAATTGAAGCCCCAGTAGTTGTTGAGGAGCCTCATGAGGTCGTCGAGCCTGTAGTTGAAGAACCTGCTCCAGTTAAAGCTAAGGAAGAATCTGCCCCGGTTGCGGAGAAGAAGGAAGCACCTAAGGTGGAAGAAAAACCAGCTACTGAAGCTGCTCCTATAGATCAGGAAGCTCGTGTGAAGGATTTACTTGGCAGCATAGGTACCGCCACGGAGGCTGATAAAAATGATCTTAAAAAGATCAACGGCATCGGCCCCAAGTACGAATCTTTCCTGAACTCGGTGGGCATATTCACCTATCAACAAGTAAGCAAATTGAAACCTTCAGATTTAGACAATCTTGCCGAATTTTCCGGGCTCACCCGAGAAAAGATCGAAAAGGAAGATTGGATGAAGCAAGCCAAAGAATTGTTGAAAGGATAGTTCAGTTTACAGTTTACAGTTTTCAGTCTAAAGTTTACCGTTTTTTACAAGAACTGTAAACTTTCAACGATAAACTGAAAACTAATTAAGCGCTCCTCGCTTTCCCAATTCAATCACTTCCATATTTTTCACTATGCCCTTAGCTATCTCGAAGCGTAATAAGGTTTTTACACGATGGAATCCCTGATTGCCAGCTGCGCCTGGATTTAGGTACAACATTTTGTTCAGCTTTGCGTCTACCATTACCTTTAGGATATGTGAGTGGCCGCAAATAAAGATATTGGGAGGGTTTTCATGAAGCTCCTGTTTTACCGCTCGGTCATAACGCCCGGGTCTACCGCCAATATGGGTGATCCACACCTTCAATCCCTCGCAATCAAAATGCAAGTCCCTAGGACACTCTTTTCGGAGCTCCTGGCCGTCGATATTACCATAAACCGCTAGGGTGGATTTGAACTTCTGAAGTTGCTCCAATACTTCAACAGAGCCGATATCGCCGGCATGCCACAGTTGATCACAATCTTTGAAATAGTGAAAAACCTTGGGGTCCAAATAACTATGAGTATCAGAGATCAGGCCTATTTTCATTTGATCAGAAGGTGGGAACGAAGGGTGTGTTTTTCGAGCAATTTAAAAATCTAGTGGTAGTTTTGAGGATTTAAATATTTATATTTTCATCTTTGTGGGAATTTAAACCTTAAAATGATCATTAAGACAGGCCTGGTACGAATTATCACTTTTGGATTTGCTAATGGCATTTCCTTATATCCGTTTGTTTTGATCCGAAAAGGGGTCGATGCCACAGAGCGTTTGATCAATCACGAAAAAATCCATTTGCGGCAGCAGTTAGAGATGCTGATCCTTCCTTTTTATATTGTTTACTTTTTAGAATTCCTCTTTAGAGTGATCCAATACAGGAATTTTAGTAAAGGGTACAGGAACATAAGCTTTGAACGTGAGGCTTATCACTATGATTGGGATACGGAGTATTTGTCGCAAAGGAAATCATACGCTTGGACTAAGTTTCTATAATTGAATTCAAAACATGTCCCTTACACCTTCAAATATGCTGCCTTTGGGCACTAAGGCACCAACGTTCGAGTTACCTGATACTGTTACAGGCAAGCAGGTAGCACTAACCGATTTGGCCACTGGAAAGGCTTTGGTTGTAATGTTTATTTGCAATCATTGTCCCTATGTAAAGCATGTGCAAAGTGAATTGGTACATTTGGCGAAAGATTATTCATCAAAGGAAATAAAATTCGTAGCTATCAGTTCCAACGACGTGGGGAATTATCCTCAAGATTCTCCTGAGAGAATGAGGGAAGAGGCTCAGCAGTGGGGTTATTCTTTTCCGTATTTATATGATGAGAGCCAGGAAGTGGCCAAAGCCTATCAAGCTGCCTGTACTCCCGATTTCTACATTTTTGATCAGGAGCTTGCATTGGTATATCGCGGACAGCTCGACGATTCTAGGCCAGGAAATGGACAACCTTTAGATGGCAAAGATATTCGGAAGGCGTTGGATCACATCTTGGGTGGGGAACCGGTTTCCGAACATCAAATTCCAAGTGTTGGCTGTAACATAAAGTGGAAATGACCTCAGATCAACTGGCCTCGAAATACCTTGAGGCTTTGGAGAGCGGGAATTTGGCTGAGATTCTTGAATTATTTACCATTGATGCCCAGGTCATCTCACCGTTATATGGTCAGATGGCTGCATCTGATTTTTATCGACAACTGTTAAAGGACACCCGTCAATCCAAGCTTACTCTCAAAGGGATTTTTGATCACAAGCAAGGTGAAAAAATAGCCCTACTTTTCAACTACCAATGGACAATGAG
>JBPCUG010000529.1:0-3591 GCA_051011275.1 Cyclobacteriaceae bacterium
CAGGGAGACACTGTGGACATATTCGTAGCCTATGGAGATTTTGCATACCGCATCATATTTTTTGGCGATGAGATAGAAGCTATTCAAACTATCGACCCAGTTACCGGGAAAAAGATCAGCCAAGAAAAGATCATTACCATCTTTCCCGCCAACTTGTTTGTCACTGGTAAGGACCTGTTACATCAAGCCATTAATGAGATACAGGATGATTTAGTGGCCCAACTGCAATTTTTTGAGACAGAGCATCGCCATCTTGAGGCGAAGCGATTGAAGGAACGAACGGAGTTCGATATCGAAATGATGAGAGAGCTTGGCTATTGCTCCGGTGTCGAAAACTACTCCCGTTACTTTGATCGTCGAACAGCCGGGGCGCGCCCTTTTTGCCTTTTGGACTATTTTCCCGATGACTTCTTAATGGTGATTGACGAAAGTCACGTGACACTGCCCCAGGTACGTGCAATGTGGGGTGGGGATCGTTCGCGTAAGGTGAACTTGGTCGATTACGGCTTTCGCCTTCCGGCAGCTTTGGACAACCGGCCACTTACCTTTAACGAATTTGAGGATATGCTCAACCAAACTATACTGGTCAGTGCTACACCAGGAGACTATGAGCTACAGAAATCAGAAGGGGTCATTGTGGAGCAGATCATTCGTCCGACGGGACTCCTGGATCCGGAAATAGAAGTTAAACCCAGCCTCCATCAGATTGACGATCTGATGGATGAGATCGATCTTAGAGTACAACAAGGGGAGAGGGTATTGGTGACCACCTTGACAAAGCGAATGGCTGAAGAGCTGACGAAATATTTAGAAAAAGCCGGTGTCAAATGTCGATACATCCATTCTGAAGTTAACACTTTGGATCGCGTAGAGATATTAAGGGAACTACGACTTGGGGTTTTTGATGTTCTGGTCGGAGTCAATCTGCTGCGAGAAGGGCTAGATCTTCCTGAAGTTTCCCTGGTGGCGATTCTCGATGCCGACAAGGAAGGATTTTTACGGAATGAGAGATCCTTAGTACAGACTATTGGCCGAGCTGCCCGCAACGTGAATGGTAAAGTAATTATGTATGCCGATCGTATAACCCGCTCTATGCAACAGGCTATTAATGAAACTTCTAGAAGACGCGGCCTGCAGCTTGCCTACAACCAGGAGCAGGGTATTGTCCCGCAAACCATCTCAAAATCCAAAGAAGCTATACTAGGCCAGACCAAGGTCGCCGATTCTAAAAAACAAGGGAAAAAATATTATATCGGGGATCCGGACAAAACCCTGGCGGCTGATCCTGTGGTTGCATATATGGGCAAAGAGGAAATCCAAAAAATGATAAAGGCTACGCAAAAGGAAATGGAAAAAGCAGCCAAAGATCTTGATTTTATAGAAGCAGCCAGGCTTAGGGACGAGTTACTCGATCTGAAGAAGATACAGGGGAAAAAGAGATGATATTAGCACCTCTGCGACTGCATAGTGTATCACCACCATAAGACACAGAGGCGCTATGCAGGTTTTACTTGCCCGCTTCGTACCTCTGGTTAACTTCATTCCAATTAACTACATTCCAGAAGGCTTTGATATAATCCGGCCGTCGGTTTTGATAGTTTAGGTAATAGGCATGTTCCCATACATCTAAACCTAATATGGGTGTGCCACCACAGCCAACTCCAGGCATAAGTGGATTGTCTTGATTTGGCGAAGAGCAAACTTCTACCCTACCACCTGAGTGAACGCAAAGCCAGGCCCATCCGGAGCCAAAACGAGTACCGGCAGCTTTGGAGAATTCAGCTTGAAAATCATCAAATGATCCATACGCCTCATTGATAGCATCGGCAAGTGTACCGGTGGGGGCGCCGCCGCCATTGGCGGACATTACCTTCCAAAATAGAGAGTGATTGTAAAACCCTCCTCCGTTATTCCTTACTGCAGCATTGTCACCAACACCTGCACAGATCTCCTCGATAGTCTGATTCTCCATTGCAGTGCCTGCAATGGCGTTGTTTAAATTGTTGGTATAACCCGCATGGTGCTTGTCATGATGGATCTCCATTGTACGGGCATCGATATGTGGTTCCAAAGCATCAAATGCATAGGGAAGGTCGGGTAATTCGAAAGCCATAATATTTTTTTGGTTTAGTGGTTCTAATAATACTGAAAGAGGTCCAATATACTAATTTCTCAGTTCACGAAAAAAGTCATCTAGAAGGAGTTTGCTCTCTTCCGCCATCAACCCTGATGACACCTCAGTTTTAGGGTGCAGCAAAGTTTCTCCAACTTTCTTTTCCTGAATTGTATATCCTTTTCTCGGGTCATGAGCGGCAAACACAAGTCGTTTCAATTGAGACCAAAAAATAGCTCCTGCACACATAAAACAGGGCTCGAGAGTAACAAATAAGCTGCAATCGGTTAGATACTTGGCTCCTAAATGGTGAGCGGCGGCAGTAATAGCCAACATTTCCGCATGGGCAGTTACATCCTGCAGTTTCTCGGTCTGATTATATGCTTTTGCGATAATCTGCTTTTTGCATACAACTACAGCCCCAACTGGCACTTCGTCATCCATCCTTGCCTGTTGCGCCTGGAGATAAGCTTGTTTCATAAAATGCTCATCGGAAAAAACTGTTAGATCACTCATTTGAAGACTACGCTGGCCATAATTTTGCCAGCTGTTTTTTGCCATTGCTTCTTTAGATAAATAGGGCAAGAAAAACTAAACACATAAGTATGTCCATCCTTTATTGTGTATTGGATGTAGGTATAATTGACTACTGCAGCCTTTCTGGTTATAGAACCTTCCTCACCTTTAATTGTTGAAACGAACTCAAATACTGCATAATCTCTCCCCTCAACATTCCTAATTTCATTTATGGAGAAATCTACCTTGTCGTATAGCGATAAAATTGTGTTGTAATAAAAATCCTTGGCAAGTCCGATGTGTCCATCTCGCCAACTGGTCTGATTAAGATTAATACCCACATCAATGGTGCGGTCAAAATTGGTGTAAACAGCTATCGGTTTTCTATTGGAAACAAACTTAGAATTTACATCTTGCTCTGTCATGGTTACGAAATCGGCTGGAATACTAATAGTTATTCCCTTGTCAAGGGTGGTCTTTTTGAGCTTAATTTTTTGGCCATACGAGCAGACTGATATACAAAGGCCGAAAAAAAGGATGTAAGCGTGTTTCATCATAGTATTCGAATCACTCTATAAACTTACGAGATAATTTTATGCCAATTTAGCCAAATACAACCACCAGTTTTAGGAAACCTGACCGGTCTTATTAAATTTGTGCCTCAAATTAATAATAATATGCTTAGGACACATACTTGCGGTGAGTTAAGATTAGAGCATTCCGATCAAACTGTTACTCTTTGTGGATGGGTGCAAAAAGTTCGAGATAAAGGCGGTATGGTCTGGATAGATCTCCGTGATCGCTACGGCATTACCCAATTAATTTTGGAAGAAGCATCTAGTGAAGCCGGATTACTTGAAACTGCCAGGACAATTGGTCGTGAGTATGTAGTAGCCGCAACCGGTACAGTGATCGAAAGAGTAGCTAAGAACCCTAAAATGGCGACCGGGGATATTGAGATT
>JBPCUG010000530.1:0-4094 GCA_051011275.1 Cyclobacteriaceae bacterium
GCTACTGTACACTTTATCCGGATCGCCCTTGTAGTACACATTGCCACTGCCGCTCACTCGCATGTCTATTTCTGACTTCGCATATATTCTACAAGTCCCGGAGCCGCTTACCCGCACTTTGTATACACCAGTTTCCAGGTCTTCAGCACGCAAATCACCGGAACCGCTGATACTAATTTCGTTAGAGTCGGCACTTCCGCGAAGCTTCATATTTCCGGAACCGGAAATTCGACTCTCTAAATCCTCGGCTTGCAAGTCCAAGTCCATATTCCCCGAGCCACTAATGGCCAAGCCAACGTCATCGGCTTTAAGCGTATTTTGCGTTTCCATATTTCCGGAACCGCTTACTGATAAGTAGTCAATCGTGGTGGCTGTGATATAGATGTTAATTTTACCCATATTTGACTTCCACCATTTCCAACTCCAATTGCTTTCTTCCTTTATTACTAAGTTACCTCCTCTTACCTCTGTTTCAATCCGCTCCAAAATATCATCGGAGGCTTCAATGATCACTTCTTGTTTGTTTCCTTGCTTTAGGTATAGATTTCCTGGTACTGCCATTTTAATACCGGTAAAATCTGATACATTTCTGGTTTCTTTATTTTGCGCCCAAAGGGGGGTGCATATAATAGAGAAAACCAAGAATAGACTAAATAGAATGGGTTTCTTTAGGTTCATGGTTTTAGAGTTTTGTGGTAATAATCTAATAGATACACTTTTAGATGAAAGGTTGCATCTGGAGTTAAACAATTAACAAATAAAAATTTACAATTTGCAATTAACAATTACGAATGTTCTTTCTTCTTGAAATCTAAACCTTTGCCTTTACCTTTTCCCAGGTTTTTAGTTGCCAATGAACCTGTCCCGTGCTCAAATGATTTCCTTCCACATCATGTATTTCTATTGGGCAAACCACAATCAATGAGGAAGCTGAGTTTAAAGGACGATACACGTTTTCATCAAGCCAATTATCACTAATTTTGAAAGTGGCTCTTGCATCCATTTTGCCCTGATAATGGTATTGCATGTCTAATTTCTGAAGTATAATCCTGTACTTCTTTGCTCCTAAAATATATATAAGTAGTAGCCCGGTAGTAAATTCAGCAATCGTAGCCAACGCGCAGGCATGAAGCCCTTTAATATGATTGAAGTTAGATCTCCGGTAGGGTAGACCGGTAGTAATTTGCTGCCGACTAATTGCTAAAACTTGGAACTTATGCGGGGCATTGAAAGGAATAGCCCATCTCAAAACGCGGTTTAGCAGCCAAAGATAGAATCGAGAATCCTGGGCTTTATTTAGTAGTTGTTCTGTTTCTAGCATAAGTAGTGGTTTGAAAAGCTATAAAGTTAGCTGCAAATTCCCATTTTTATAAATTGCGTTTACAGGCACTTAAAAATTAGCTAAATATGGCAGCATTAAGTTTTTGGGAGCAACGGTCATTCACCGATTACGATTTCGTCATCGTGGGTGCTGGTTTGGTAGGCTTATCTACCGCAATCTCATTGGCAGAGAAAAAACCCCAGGCTAGCATCTTGGTATTGGAGAGGGGCATATTTCCCTCCGGAGCTAGTACCAAAAATGCGGGATTCGCTTGCTTTGGTAGCCTGACCGAGCTTTCCCATGATCTTATCCAAATGGGCTCCGAAGAGATGCTTGCCCTGGTGGAAGAACGCTGGTTGGGCTTGCAACAACTGCGCAATCGATTAGGAGATAAAAATATCGGCTACAAGAATCATGGTGGGTATGAATTGATCCGTGAACAAGAAGTGTCCAAGCTTGAACATCTTGAGGAGATCAATCATTATTTGGAACCGCTCTTTAAAAAAGAAGTATTCTCCCTTGCTCCGAAACTAATCAAAGATTTTGGCTTTGGTGAGAGGTTAATCAAATCCATTATTTACAATCCATTTGAAGGCCAGATCGATACAGGATTGATGATGAGCAATCTATTGAAGCTGGCCCAAGGATTGGGCATACAAGTGCTCACCGGCGCTAAAGTGCAAGGATTTGATGAGAACGACAAGCAAGTGCAGGTTGATGTAGTTACCGGTCCTGATAAGGACCATCTAAGATTTCGAACTTCCCAATTAGGGATATGTACCAATGCATTTACCAGCAGTCTATTGCCAGGGCTGGATCTAAAGCCAGGCCGTGGTTTGGTGCTGGTAACAAAGCCAATAAGCAACCTTAAGTTTAAGGGTGTGTTTCACTATGATTCCGGATACTTCTATTTCAGAAATTTCCGTAACCGAGTCATTTTCGGGGGAGGAAGGAACCTAGACTTAGAAGGTGAGCAAACGGAAAAATTTGGTATTAATCAGGCCTTACTAAACCATCTCACCCAGGAGTTGAAAACCATGATCTTACCCGGTCAGCGGTTTGAGATTGACCAAACCTGGTCTGGTATAATGGCTTTTGGAGAAAACAAGCAGCCAATTCTGCAAGGGCATTCAAACCGCGTAGTATTAGGTGTCAGGCTGGGCGGGATGGGCATCGCAATTGGAAGCAGGTTGGGTGAGAAACTGGCTGAAATGATGTGTAAATGACCATGAGCATAAAATTTCTTATCTTGTCATTTCCTACTAGTTAGTACTCTATGTCCGAATTGAAGCGAGTGCCTACCCTGATTGAGGCCTTGATCCCTGTTTTTTTCCTGATCGCTATGCTAGCCACTAATGTTTATTTGTTCGGCAGTGGTTCGTTGGATGGCTCAAATCAGATGGCCTTGTTGCTAGCAGCTGCGGTAGCGGGGATTACTGGTATCCGGATTGGCGTACCTTGGACAGGTTTGGTAAAGAGCATGGTAAAAAGCATCGGTTCAGCTATGCCCTCTATTCTGATATTGCTACTTATAGGTGCTTTAGCGGGAACTTGGTTGATCAGTGGTATTGTGCCGGCCATGATCTATTACGGACTTCAGATATTAAACCCTACCATCTTTCTTTTTGCTGCTTGCATTATATGCGCTTTGGTTTCAGTAGCCACCGGTAGCTCCTGGTCAACCATTGCTACTGTGGGTATTGCCCTATTGGGTATTGGACAAACCCTGGGACTTTCGGAAGGAGTGATCGGTGGGGCCATTATTTCGGGTGCCTATTTTGGCGATAAGATGTCACCACTTTCCGATACTACTAACTTGGCTCCAGCCATGGCGGGTACCGACCTTTTCACTCACATCCGGTATATGACCTATACCACAGTGCCTTCAATCTTAATTACTTTGGTGATTTTTTTGATTATGGGTTTTTTCAATAAAAGCAGTGCTTCTGTTCAGGATATTGAAGTGGTGTTAAGCACTATTCAAGGTAATTTCAATATCAACCCCTGGTTGTTTTTAGTGCCTGTAGCGGTAATCATGATGATTGTAAAGAGAGTGCCTGCTTTACCCGCGCTTTTAGTAGGGGTTTTGCTAGGTGGTATTTTTGCTATTATTTTTCAACCTCAAATAGTTGCCAATATTTCTGAGATCACGGACAATATTTGGAAGTCGTCGTATGTGGGTGTGATGAAGGCCATTTATGGAGAAGTTAGCATCACAACTGAGAATGGGTTAGTAAATGAGCTACTTAGCTCCGGAGGTATGGCTGGAATGTTAAATACAGTATGGCTGATCATTTGTGCTATGGTTTTTGGCGGATCTATGGAGGCAGGAGGGCTTTTGAAGAGGATTGCTAGACCAGTCATTGCCATGGCAAAATCGACCGGATCTTTGATCGCTTCTACCGTAGGCACCTGCATTTTTTTTAATGCCACAGCTTCCGATCAATATATGGCCATCGTAGTCCCCGGGAGGATGTATGCTGATACTTTTAAGAAGCGAGGGTTGAAGCCGGAAAATCTTAGCCGGACCTTGGAAGATTCCGGTACAGTTACTTCAGTTCTAATTCCATGGAATACTTGCGGTGCTACTCAAGCTTCAATTTTAGGAGTGGCAACCCTTACCTATCTACCTTTCTGTTTCTTTAATCTGATTAGTCCCTTTATGACTATGATCTATGGATACATAGGAATTAAGATTCGGTATTATGCGAAAGGTGAAAAACAAGAAGAAGCACAAGCGGAAGCATTGGTTTAGATGTTTGTAAAGAAAATA
>JBPCUG010000531.1:0-4627 GCA_051011275.1 Cyclobacteriaceae bacterium
CAGATATCATCGAAAGCATACTAACGGTTAATGAAGATGGCATTTCAGTCACCACTTATCAAAACGTGGGTGAAAATAATTCCATTGGGGTCAATCTTTTTACTTCCACAACCTTATTCGAAAAATGGACCATCCGGGGTGGTATCAACATGTACAGTTACAATGCGAATGGAACGATAAACGGAGAAATGCTTTCAAACGATGCGCTACTTTTTAGTGGGAATGTTAATTCTAATCTCAGGCTCAAAAACGATTGGACCGTTGATGTATTTGGTTTTTTCAGAGGACGCAGGCAAACACTTCAAGGTTTCAATCCTTCCTTCTCTATTATGGGTTTGGGTGTAAATAAGAAGGTATGGAATGACAGAGGCACCTTAGGTATTCGAGTGATTGAACCTTTCTTTGAAAACAAACAATTTAAGAGTGAGTTAGAAGGCCCAACCTATATACAAACCAACAGCTTTAGTATTCCTTTCCGGTCTATCGGAGTAAACCTTAGTTATAAATTCGGCAAACTGGATTTCAAACAGCGTCAGCGCAATACGCGCATCAAGAATGACGATCAGAAACAAGGTGAAGATCAGCAGTTTTAAACAATTGAATGGTGGAAATTGGTGGAGCTTGAAATGCTATCGCTTACACGAACTGGCCCATCGCATGTGACAAGCTGCAATAGGCCAGTTCGTATAACTGTATTTCTATTTCTCCTCGACACTTTTTGAAACCCGGATGGTTCGTGGTGAAGCAATGCCAAAGGTAAGTCCGTTTAGTAGTAAGTCACCAAAACTGAAGGTCTCTCGGACAGTATAGTTCTTTGCGTCTCCAGCCAATTGATCCGCCCGAACTTCATCCAGAGGTACCCCGCCCCAGAAAAGATACCATTTCTTTTTCTTTAGGTCGTATTTTTCTATCTCGTTACCTTCATAGGTACCGCCCTCTCCAACAGTATGATGGGTGGCAAAGCAACCCACCAATTGGGTACAAATTATTAATAGGGCAGCCGATTTCAAGATTGACTTTATTGCTGGTTTCATAAGATTTTAATTTAATGGTTAAATCATTTTTTAGTTTGAGTCATTGAAAACTTGTACGATCAAAAACCATGCTAAACAGCCTTACCATATTTTCATGCCATGGATCACTCAGCATAACCTTTTTATTCACCCGACGTAAAGTGTTATAGCTCAAACCAGCAAGCTGGATAAATCCTTATTTTAAGTTTGCAGGACGAGCAAAACCTTTAGTCTTCCATAGCCGATCGCGCATAGAACCTAATTGTGACGATCCGATTTATTGTGCCCTAATTTAAAGACGAGATAGGTTAGAAAATCCATGTCTTCTCAACGCCAGTTAGCTGCTATCACATTCTGTGACATTGTTGGTTACACCGCCATGATGCAAGCCGATGAAAAGCATGCCATTGCCATCATCAATCGTTTCAGGACCACACTTGAAGAAATGGTAGCCCGATACGATGGAAGGATCGTACAGTACTATGGTGATGGTAGCTTGATCGTGTTTAAGAGCGCAGTACAAGCACTTGAGCATGCCATTGCCCTTCAAGAAGAATTGCAGAAGGAACCAAAAGTCCCACTGAGGTTGGGTATTCACGTTGGAGAGGTGGTCTTTGAAGATAATAAGGTCTTTGGCGATGGAGTGAACCTAGCTTCCAGGATTGAATCTTTAGGGCAACCGGCAGCTGTGTTGTTTTCCCAACGGGTATTGGAAGAGATTCGTAACCATCCCGAGTTTACCTACAAATCTTTGGGGCATTTCAATTTCAAAAATGTAACTAGCCTTACGGAGGTTTTTGCCTTAACCAATATCGGATTAGAGGTCCCTAAACGTAGCCAGTTAGAAGGAAAGTTAAGCCCGGTTAAAAAACGATCAAAAGTAACTGTTGCTATCCTTACTATTATCTTGTCTATTGTAGCTTATGGAGGCTACCATTTCGGTTTTAAAGGGAAAGGGGAAAAAGCGAGTGCGATAAGCTCAGTAGAAACTAAAAAAGTAAATACATCCATAGCGGTCTTGCCCTTTGTAGATATGTCCGCGGATCAGGATCAAGAGTATTTCGGTGATGGTTTGGCTGAAGAAGTACTAAACCTTTTAGCCCAGGTTTCCGAGCTGGATGTTACCTCCCGATCTTCCTCGTTCTCATTTAAAGAGCAAAAACTTGATATCCCAACTCTGGGCCAAAAACTTAATGTTGATTATATACTGGAAGGCAGTATTCGTAAAGATGGATCCGTGAAACGAGTAACCGCCCAGTTGATCCATGTACAAGGTGATAAACATATGTGGTCTCAAACCTACGATACTGAGTTAAAAGATGTTTTTGCTGTGCAGGATAGAATTGCTAATGCAGTCACTCAAGCGCTCAAACTTACCCTCCTGAGCAGTCCTCCACCCAAAGCACCTGAGCCTCAAGCTTATAATCTTTTCTTGCAAGCTAAATATTTGGCCTCGAAAGGAAATACTCAAGCCCTTAGCAAAGCGGAGGAGCTAATAAAGCAATCCATTGTCATTGATTCTACCTATGCGCCTTCCTGGGGGGTTCTGGGGAGAATATACAGCCGTGAAGCAAATACCGGGGCCAGACCGGCGGAAGAAGGCCATCAATTGGCCAAAGAAAGTCTGGAAAAAGCTATGGTTTTGGACTCAACCTATGTTCCAGTCTACTTAGACTTGTCCAGCTCAGCAATTTATTATGACTGGGACTTTCAACTAGCAGCCAGATATTTGCAAAAAGCAGAAAAGATTGATCCCAAGAACGATGGAGTGCTTACTTTATCAAGTAATCTTTCCTTCTGTCTTGGGGAGCTTGATGAATCAATTCGCCTATCAAAGGAAGTCATTACCAGAGATCCGGTTTATGCTAAAAACTATCTTGATCTGGGATATACCTATCTATTCGCCAGGCGGTATGATGAGGCCGAGGCCAGCACCAGAGAAGCCCTGGTTTTAAACGCTGATTACTTGGGTGGTTACTATCTTTTAAGTTTGATCCTATTGCACAAAGGAGAGGTTGCTGCAGCACAAGTTGCGGCCGAAAAGGAACCCTTTGACATTTTAAAATGGCAAGCACAGTCCCTTGTCAATTTTGCTCTAAATGACTTGGATGCTTCCGATACTTTGCTTCAAAAAATAGAGAACAACTATGCAAATGAAGCTGGATTTCAAGTAGCTCAAGTATATGGCTATCGAAATGATGTAGACAAGGCTTTCCTTTGGTTAGAACGTGCTTATGATAATCGCGATGGAGGGCTACTGCATATGAAAACTGATCCTTTGCTTACCGCATTGCATAAGGACCGTCGCTGGGAGGCCTTCTTAGAAAAGATGGGCTTTGATACCTCAAAAAGTTGAAATTCAGACCAGGTAAACAACGAGAAATACCCATTTTGATTAAAATATCAAAATGGGTTCACTGTTAATTTCTGATTTTCAATAATAAGTTATGAACACTACAGTTTGGATTCTGCAGGGCCTAATGTCTTTTGTATTTGTTTTTTCAGGAATAAACAAAACCTATTACGATGCAAAAACTTTGGTCTCAAAAGGACAAACCGGAGTGGAAGGACTAAACCCCTGGTTCATCAAATTTATTTGGGTTTCAGAAATATTAGGTGCTTTTGGGTTGATTCTTCCTATGATCATGGGCCAGTTCACTATCCTAACCCCCATTGCTGCTATCTGTCTGGCATTCATTATGATCCCAGCTGCACTCATTCATTACGAAAGAAATGAAATTAGAATGTGGCAATCAATATGGTTATATTGGTTCTATGTGGAGTGATAGCATATGTGAGGTTAAAAATTCCACTTGGTTAAGCAAATGACCATCCTTACAACCGAAAGACTAACTCTTGATGAAGCTGTAATTCAGGATGCGGAATTTATTTTCCATCTTCTCAACAGTCCTAACTGGATCGAATTTATTGGTGACCGTGGCATTAAATCGATAAAGGATGCCGAGCGTTACATTCAAAATTCCTTGATAAATAGCTATAAAGAAAATGGGTTTGGCTTATATAAGATGGTATTGTTAGAAGGTAACAAACCTATTGGCTTATGCGGATTGCTTAAACGTACAAACCTCGATCACCCAGATGTAGGATTTGCCATTTTGCCAGAGTTCGAAGGAATGGGCTACACATATGAAGCGGCAAAAGCAACCATTGAATACGCTCACTCCGCACTTTCATTGCCAACCATTTTAGCAATCACCTCAGAAGATAACGTTAGGTCCCAAAGTCTGATCAAGAAGATCGGCTTGCACTATGTTGGACAGACGCGATTGAGTACGGATGAAGAAGAATTGATGCTATTTTCAAACTAATGCAACTGCGTTTTAGCCCATCGTAACATACTTTTAGAATTGCGATGAGAAACCAACATCAACATGCATACGTTATACCCTCATAGCAACCAAACCAGCTAGCTAAATGATTTACCCTCTTGCGGCATACATTAGAAAGTACCTGGCACTGTGCAGAGAGGCTATACTTCTTTTATTTCTGTTTGGTTTGTTGCCGCATGTCAGGACGATGGCCAGCCTGCAGTTACCAGTGAATACTGGGAGACTAGTGAACCGGAAGCCTATGGACTGCAGATTGATTCGCTC
>JBPCUG010000532.1:0-3922 GCA_051011275.1 Cyclobacteriaceae bacterium
GCTATAGTTTCCTGTTCCCGAATAGTTACGATTTTCGCCATTGTCAAAAACCATGAGGTTGCCATTTGGTAATAGGATCGGCGAATGCTGGTACCAGGCCCATTCGAAATCGGGATGATTTGTCTCGCCTTCAAGCACCTGAACATCCGCAATTGCAGTGCCCTGGGCATCCAAAGGTTGCAATAGAAATTGGTCGAGCTCAGTACCATCCCCGGAAGTATTCCAATCCTTATGTGGTGCAAGGATCCACACTACCTGATTATTTTCCGACAGTTTGACTGTACCTTGTGTCCTTCCGGAGACGATCAGGCTATTGTCGGTAGCGCTGTACTCTATTGCATTGGCATGGAACCAGTCTACATTAAGATCGGCAAGGTCCGTATTCCAGGCTCTTCTGGTATTATCCAATGATGCATTTAGATCCCATCGATTAACAATATCACCTGAGGATCTATCTATTTCCAGGACCAGATCTTCGACTGTAGGAATGGAATTGTCATTAACTGTAACTAATAAATTGCCATTTGGCTTCTCAATAACATGATGATGAAAGCCAAAACCCTGTAGATCCCAGGTATTAATAATTTCACCCAACATGTCGATCTCATAAAGCGCCTCAGTCCTCCCATCACCAAAAACCAGATTGCCATTTTGCAAGCGATTCATCCCATTATCATAAAATAGATTAGAAAGCACTGGATGCCCGGAAAAGTTGAGATACCAGCGGGGATCACCAAATTCATCAAACATTAATGGGCGCTGTGGCAGAAAATTCCCATTGTGCCCAAAATAGTTGACCAGATTAAGGCCTGGTTTTATCGACCCGGAACTTGAGACGTTTACCTCTACCTGGGGCATATTTGCATTGAGCACTTCGGTTTGAATGGATACCAGTTCCGAGCTTATTTTCGCACCAGTTCCATCCAGAAAACTAATCTCGACCTGATTGTCGTGGGCTGGATACAGTCCCAAAACAGGTATTTCGAAAGTGGTCCCGAAATCCGGAAAGTCATGCCTAATATCCGAATCGGTTCCATTCTTACCGACAATCCTTAGACTTAGCGACGCTTCTGTATTTGTAGTTATTTTAAGCAAGGCGGTTAGTGGAGCCACTCCATTAGGATTCTTAATCACTTGCAAATCGGTTACGATTTTAAGATCAACCCCTGATCCAGTATCATCATTGCAACCACCAAAGATCAAAATAATACTTAAAACCGCTATTAGCAGGCATCTACTAACAAAACCAAAATACATTAGTCAAGGTACCTTTCCTCTAAGATATTCTGATGATGTTGCTCGTGACCAGCAATAACAAATCCGATGGCTCTCACGGTAATTTCTCCCCCACTCGCGATACCACTTCTGTTCCACATCTCTTTAGTAAAACTTTGAAATAGCGGAATGGTAGCACTACGAATAGCTGCAAATTCATTGACTATATCTGTTAGGCTTCTTTGAGAGGCATTACTTTGAGGGACATAATCGTTTTGTTCAAACCCAGGTAAAGGGGTAGTGTCATTGCGGGCAAATCGCAAAGCCCGGTTGACAAAAATGCGCTCGCTATCAGCTAGATGAGAAATTACTTCTTTAATGCTCCATTTACCTTCTGCATAGCGATAGTCCCACTTTTCTTCTGGTAAGCCAGCTAGCATTTGTAGGGTCGTTTGATTGACCTGAGGTAAAATACTCAATAGGTCACTGCCGGTTATGGTATCAACATAACCTTTATAGAAGGTGGGATATTCGTTGGGTTCAGGACGTTGCATAATATGTCTTAGAGATTCTTTCAGTTAAGGTTTTGAATATTTCTATGTTGAAAATTGTTATTGCCATAAATCTATTAAATTGTGCTTCAACCTGATAGAGAAATGAAAAAAAGAGTACTAGTAGTTATTGGAGGTGGAGATTGCCCAGGATTGAACGCGGTGATCAGAGCGGTGGTTAAGCGAGCATCTCAAGAAAAGGACTGGGAAGTTCTAGGTAGTATAGAGTCCTTTCACGGCGTGCTTAAAGAACCGCAAGAGATCGTCGTGCTCAACAAAGCCATGGTTTCAGGTATCCATGTGCGTGGCGGCACCATTATTGGCACTAGCAATAAGGGTAACCCTCTTGATTTCCCGGTGAAGGATGCCGACGGGGAATGGACTACTATTGATCGATCGGATGAGTTAATAGAAAAGATAAATAAATTAGGCGTAGAGGCAGTGATCAATATCGGAGGTGATGGCTCCCAACGAATCTCACAAAAGCTATATGAAAAGGGCTTGAACATTATCGGGGTGCCAAAGACTATCGACAATGATCTCTCAGCCACTGACTTCACTTTTGGCTTTCGTACAGCAGTGCAAATTGCAACCGAGGGTATAGATAAATTAGTCACCACAGCAGAAAGCCACAACCGGCTCATGATCATGGAGGTTATGGGTCGGGATGCCGGATGGATCGCCTTACATTCCTCGATAGCGGGTGGTGCTGAGGTATGTTTAATTCCGGAGATTCCCTACGATCTGAATAAAATATTGGCCCGCCTGCAATCTCGCTTTCAGGATGGAAAAGGCTTTGCCAACATAGTGATTGCTGAAGGCGCTAAACCGATTGGCGGAGAAGTGACCGGCGAAGTGACAGGCGAAGTTGGATATGAGCACATTCGACTAGGTGGGGTGGCTTATAAATTGCGACACGATCTGGAAAAGGCCGGTTTCAAATCTGACATTAGAGTAACCGTATTGGGACACTTACAAAGAGGTGGAACACCAATTGCCTTCGATCGCATTCTCGCCACTGAATATGGAGTAAAGGCCTTCGAATTAGTTTTGGAGCAAGAATACGGAAAAATGGTTTCCTACAGGCATCCTGATATTAAATCAGTGTCACTGGAAGAAGCTACCAAAGATTACAACTATGTAAAACTGGATTCCTACCTGCTGCGCACCGCTCGCGGAATAGGTATCAGTTTGGGAGATTGACATCTTAAGAATCTAAGATGCGGCTAATTCCACAACTACCGCTCTTCTTTTTTCTAAGCGCTCCAAGAGATATCTCCGGACGGCTAATATGCAAATTATGGTAAGCATAACTGGTTTGTTTTTCTGTTCATAGGTTAATTGCAAAACCTATCATCCAGTAACCCTGAAAATCCGAAGAATGTCAAGGCTAATCGTTTAGACCAGACTCCTCCAACGCAAAGAGGTTAAGCAAAATGCACCGTAAGCAAGAGCACCAGCACCCCCGACAATAAAATAAACCAGGTAGGTTTGCAGCAAATATCCGATCGGAACCAGTACCAGTCCCGTACAAAATTTTAGTGAACCAATAAAAACAGGATCCTTAATTCTGCTTCTAATACCATACCATAAACCCAAGGGAATTAGATTGTTAAGCGTTATCACAAAACGCACCAGCTTAGAGAAGAAATTAGATTTAGTAGTTCTTGGGGCATTCGTAGTGGTCTCTTTGAAATCAATCGAATCCAACATTTTGTTGGTATCTACAGGATCAAGGTAATCAGGATTAGTGAGTTGCAACCGATCCATGATGTGATCATAATTTTCCACATCCTCAATATGGGTAATTAATTGCTTCATTTCACCTGCAACTTTTTCTTTTAGATGTTGCGCCGACCTTCGTGGATGTTCGGGATCATCATATATAGCAGGATTGATTGGGTCACCAAAGTAAATGCTCACACCGCTACCGGCCGACTGATGATAGGTGTAATTTAGTCCTACCGGAATAACTGAGATCGGAATAGATGCTTGTTTCTCCAATGCACCAAACACGATCCTGGTGAACCCTTTGCTAAGCGGTCGCAGCCGTCTTTGTTGTCCATGGTTTCCTTCCGGAAAGATCAAAAGAGCTTCTCCCTTGCTTAATATCGTATTGCACTTCTCAAATATCTCTGCATTCAGGTCCAAGGCAG
>JBPCUG010000533.1:0-3180 GCA_051011275.1 Cyclobacteriaceae bacterium
AATAAACATCCATCTTCTTATTGCTAAGAACATCCAACAGTCCTGAGAAAAGATCCTTGTAAACATCCTTTGGTGAAAATGCAATGACCATAGGCACTTCAAAGTTGGCCTGTGCCGGCACCTCAAACTCTTCTAGTTGATTTACCTGACCCATGGCAATTTCATTCACCTCTACATCTACTGCGACCTCCTTTACAAGGAGCTTATAAGCGTTGGGGTTGTTGAATATTGCGATACCTTCCAGCACGACTTCACGATCATCTATAGAGACAACCTCCACATCTTTCACTGTCACAAACTCCGGTGTTTTGGGTTTCTGGCAAGCCGCAAAGCCTAGCAGTATTAAGAAAACGATTATATTTCGCATCAGGTCTTATTTTTCAGGTTTATTACTTTACAAATATACGAAGATAAACATAGGTATTGGTCGGCAAACCACCGTCGACGGTCCACAGATTATTATTGCAAAGGCAGTCGTCACAGGACCATGGACTGTTGACCAATCTATGTTACCGCAAAAGCTTTGGCCAGCAGCAGAGAGAAAGGCAAAAGCAGTAGCACTGCCAAACCATATTGCCAGCCACCAAAGCCGGCGGCGATAGCGGCATCCAAAGGGATCAAAGCCAAAACACCAGCCTTTACTGCTCGTCCGATCAGTGCCGGTTCCCCTAGCTTCGCAGCTTTGATCAAAGGAGGGAAAATCATTCCAATGAAAAGTAGTAAAAAAGGCAGGCAGGTCAGCCAGTTAAACTGCGGCAACCAACTAAGCGAGACCACGGTACCGATCACTAAGCCATAAAAAACATAAGCGAAATAAAATGTGTCCTTATTGCTTCCGTGAACTTCTCCCCTACTCACCATCGTAATTGCAGCAATGTATAGAATAGGGATCCCGGCCATCCACCAAAAGTTCGTGATCGCTCCTGCGGCTCCAGAAATACCCAGTAACAAATTTCCTCCTCGACAGAGTCCCATATTTAACGGACCAAAAATAGATTGATGCTTACCCCAGGCATCATAGAGCAATACCAATAGAGCAATGGCTATGGCTATTAATCCGCTTACCAAGTGGGCCTCAAAAGCAGCTACAATGCCTAGGAGTAAAAGTAGGGCACCGAGAATTAGGGCTCCTTTCTCAGTGGCAGCTCCACTAGGGATCGGTCGCTCCGGTCGCTCCACCCTATCCAGGTCAGCGTCAAAGTAGTCGTTCAGTACAACTCCTCCTCCGTATAAACCGGTTGTAGCCAGCATCAGCCATCCTATTTCAGGCCAAGGAAGATCTGCAAGTGTTAGTCCACTCCACCCCCTACGCGCATCTGCCAAAGCAATTGAGAACCCTAACATGATATCGGCCATTGCCGTAAGGATATTTGCCGGCCTTGTAAGCCTCAGATAAGCAAGGAAGGTATGCATAAAAATGCAAGGGCTATTGTCAACTATTTGATGATATTATCTGCTTCAATCTTGGGCGATTGACCTCCTCTAAGTACGGAGCTACCTTCAAACTTTTGGCTTTGGTCGACACCGGCTTGCTCCAGCCAATCTGTTTCGTTCATCTGACCGCTTTGGCTAAAAGCGGTTAAAGCATTTTGATAGCAAACCATCCGAATATCCTCTTCTGCGATGCCTCTTTCCTGCATCAGGGCAGCTGTCTTAGGTACGGCAAGAGGGTCACTGATACCCCAATCGGCTGCGCTATTAATAAATATGCGCTCACTTCCATATTGTTTCACTATTTCCACCATGCGCTCATTACCCATCTTGGTAAAGGGATAAATAGTAAAAGCGGCCCAGAATCCGCGATCCAATACTTCTTTTACTGTCTCCTCATTATTGTGGTCAACAATTACTGAGGCAGGAGCTAAACCGTGCTCCTCACAAACATCCATGCTTCGTGAGGTGCCAGCTTTCTTGTCCCGATGTGGGGTGTGGATCTGTACTAGCATATCCATTTCATGGGCCAGGTCAAGTTGCAGACGGAAGTACTTATCTTCCGCTTCAGTCTGGTCATCATAGCCAATTTCTCCAATGCCAACAACACCTTCTTTGCTTATAAATAAAGGAAGTAGCTCCATCACCTGCTCGGCTAGAGCTTCATTATTTGCTTCCTTGGAATTCAAGCCAATGGTACAGTAGTGCTTGATCCCAAATTGACTGGCCCGAAAGCGCTCCCAACCTATGAGGCTGCTGTAATAGTCTTTAAAAGATCCCACCTCCGTCCGGGGTTGCCCCAACCAAAATGCAGGTTCGATGATTGCCACGACTCCAGCTGCTCGCATAGCTTGGTAATCATCGGTAGTCCGCGAGGTCATATGGACATGGGGGTCTATAAATATCATGATGCTCTAAAATGATTGTCTACAAATCTAATTAATTTTCAGCCAGTTATTTGCCACTAGTCACTCTTTGTCCTCCAGTATCGGATCGCCAAATTATCCCATGTCAGACCTGAGGTCGCAATCTCGTTTTGAAGATCAGCATGCTCCTTCAAAAGTTCTTTGGCCTCTGCTAGCTCAGTTTGATGGCAGACCAAAGCGGCAGCCTGACGCTGCATCACGTCCGGATCTTGAAATAATTTTTTTAAGTCTTCCATAATATTGATATTAACTTGAGCCCCTACAGGCCGCCACAATTCCGGAGAAGTGGTACGCCCCGCTGCCCAGCGCTCATGAGCAAAATCTGAAAGCATCTGTGTCAGTTTTGGATTGGCCCTTTCAGACAATCCCTGGATCTTGTAAATAGGTCGATCCATGAAGATGGCCTTGAGCACCATTTGATTCCACGCCCCTTCTTCAAAATATTCCTTTGGATAGGGGTTTTGCAATGCAACCGCATCAAAGACCTTGGCAATGTTGGTACGTATGCCTTCCGACGCCCGGGCCAGATGTTTTTGTGGGTAGGGCAATAAAGGCAAGCTAGCATAGAGCGCAACCAACTCATCCATCTCGGCCGTCTCGAAAAGCTTTTTTAAAGTATCAACAAAGGTCCCTGGATCATGATGAGGCAAATTCAACATAAGCAAGATCCGACAGGTTTGATCTACGGTCCATGCGCTGGGATCGAACCCTGGACGCAGGTTATAGGCTTCTTGCCTCTCGTTTTCAGTCAAGTTTAGAAATGCTTTTCCTACAAATCTAGGGGCAGCTCCAAAGGTAAGGTAGAAATTTCTTTCGGAGGGAT
>JBPCUG010000534.1:0-2705 GCA_051011275.1 Cyclobacteriaceae bacterium
CCAGTAAACTGCGTGCCAGTTATCTCAACTTTACCTTGCTCCTGGGTTGTTCCGTCAACAACAACGGATTCTGAAATTACCGGTAGATCTGATCCAAGTACAATAGTAGCTGGATCGTTCTCAGAAGCTGTCGGAATATTAAAAGAAATTTTGTCTTTGCCATTCCTGAAGTTAGCTTCTTGTATGGCCGCCCTTAAGGTACATTCCGGCCTTCCCAGAATTGGATCTCCACCAGTATCGCAAAGACCGTCTTCAGGATTGGAATCTTCTGCATCTCCGGTAGAATTGACCACCAGCCCCTCAGGCTGAGCCAAAATTAGCGCACTACCTCCGCCTGCTAAAGTTGCAGTAAATAATAAGTCGCCGGAGGAATTGAAGTTGGAAGCATGACCATCTTGCCCAGTGCGACTGGAGAACCCCAATGGAGTGCTGACTGCTATATCTTCTAAAACTCTGAGAGTACCGTCTGTTAGTTCTACACTATCACCTCGTTGGGTCAGCAGCAGTAGTCCATTTTGGTTACCTACCCAAGCGCCGCTGATTGCATCTGTGGCTGTGGCTGCCAGATCAGAGAAAGCTATTTGGCCGAACGGATTGGCCACCATGTTATTGACTCTAAAAAAGTTAAAACCATTGGGAACTCCAGGAGCCTGGTCCCCGGTAGCTGCTACCTTGTGCAAGCCGGTAGAATCGCTAATCCAGATCCCTGATTGCCCTTGTTCAGTTGCAGCAAGGAATCCAATGCTCTGGTCATCGTACAATACAAATTCCAAAAAATCACTGAACAGATCTCCGTCTAGCCCCGGGGTAGCATCACCTTCTGAGACAATAGTAGTGGCATCTTCGAACGTAAGGTCAGTACGCCACATCGTCTCTTTGGTTACATCGGTGGGTAACAAGCCTAAGCCTGCTATTTCACCTGCTTTATTTAACCTATGATCTCCAAAAACACTTGTAGGATTCCCTATTTCACTGTTATTAAATAAAAAAGTTTCACCGCTAGTAAACCCTTCAAAGACCGCTCCGATAACTTCCGCTGGAGGACCTCTTTTACCTGTAATATTAAATATGGTTTGTCCAAAGGTATTTAATGGGTTATAGCTATTGAAAGAAAAAAAATCGTCGTACTTAAAACCTCCAGTGATCTCAGGCATGGGGTCGCCAACCCTGGCTAATGTGGTTATATTCTTAGTGGTTACATCAATGATGAATATGCCTCGATTATTAGTGTTATTAACGGCACCGCCGGCAAGTCCAGACGAAAACAAAACAGACTTGCCATTGAAGGCATAAACCAAAAAGTTCTGAGTGAGGGCAACATCCGGTAATACGGTCATACCAGGGGCTATGATGACTTCCAAATTGCCGCTAGTATTGGTCACAAAAAAGGCACGGGTTGTAGTGGCATCATTACTTCCTGTAGTTGAATATTCTGCCTCCAGACCCAATGCGCCAGGTACATAAAATACTCTGGGTAATCTGTCATTTAGGAAATACGCGTTAGGTACACCTGGAACTACCCCCCCTTTGCGGGCAATAAGAGTGAATCCATTAAATTGGTACAGCCAAATTCCCTCATTATTTTCCGTGAGGACATCTCCAGTTCCGAGTTGTAATCGAGCTGAGAAGACCAGATCAGGGAACAATACATCCGTTCCACCCCCTGTTTGAGTGCCTGAAGGAACTTGAAGGGTGTCACTACCAATGCCCAAAGGCTGAAATGACTCAAATAAGGCTCCTAATGTGCCAGGAGCATCCTGCCCAGTACTTGCAATAACTTTATTTTCATACTGCCCCAAAGCTAACTGAGAAGAGCATAGAACTGCGACAGCACACAAGAGTACATGGATAGCTGGTTTGGGCATTTCCTGAAATTGTAATTTTTCTAGAAATAATATAATAAATTTTTTACGATTTACCTATCTATATCGTGATATCACCGCAATAACTTATGCTAATGTTGCAGCAGCCAGGGGGGTAGAAGAAAGATTTAAGGACGTTCAAGCGCCCATGAAATCCCATGGCATATGCGAGGAAGAAAGGGTTAAAATTGTTACTTAGAGCTATCCAAGTATGTCAGATCGTTGGCCAATATATCGTTTGTCAATATAGAATAAGAGAACTGACCTTCAAATAGGTAGTGACTAGCCTTTACTAGCTTCCTCCCTTCCCAAAACAATCAATCTCACCTGCATGACTCGCATACCTTCAACTTCCAAAAGCTCAGCCTTAACTTTATGTTCCAATTCTATCACTTGGCCTTTCTGTAAATGCGAACCTGCCCTTTCCATCAAAAGTCCGGAAAGTGTATCGGAATCAGCGGCATTAAGGTTGAGATCCAGCTGGTCGTTGAGCAGATCGAGATTCATTTTTCCTGACACTAAATAGCGACTATTGTCTTCTTTAATCAGTTCCGGCTCCTCGGTATCGAACTCGTCCTGCACTGCTCCAACGATCTGCTCCAAAACCTGCTCCATTGTCACCACCCCTACGATAGTGCCGTGCTCATCCCAAACAAAAGCCCAGTGCTGATGGGTCCTTTTAAATTCATTTAACAATTGGCTCACCGCCATATTTTCAGGAATGTTCATTGGTTCGCGTACGATGGTTTTCAGATCGAAGTCATCATTAGCCGATACTCCTAACAGATCCTTAATGTGTATAACACCTAATACCTCATCAAGCGAACCATTGCACAGTGGGAA
>JBPCUG010000535.1:0-8823 GCA_051011275.1 Cyclobacteriaceae bacterium
ACTTAAGTCACTATTTAATATTGTAGATTCTATCGAGGGAATTCGCCTGGTTATTATCGGAAATCGACCAAGGTTCTATGAGGTAAAGTCACAAGTCGAAGGATCTAGATATAAAGACAAGGTGCTATTTCATGAGTTTATGAATAAAGAGAAATTGGGTATTTGTATTTCTTCAGCCGACATTGGATTGGTGCATGTAAATTCAAAGTGGAAATCCCATAGAGTTGCTATAGCCAATCGTTTTATGGAGTATAGTTTGGCTGCACTTCCAGTGATTTGCAATCAGGGTGCTAATTCAGAATTGGGTGCGATTTACGGCCATGCTCTTTTCTACGATGATAGCCCTGAACAGCTTAAAAAAGCGATAATCGAGTGTCTTGCCGACTATGAAAATATAAAATTTAATGCGCGACAAATAAGAGATGAGGTCAACTGGGAGATCGAGTCGAAGAAACTCTTAGAGGTTTACCGATGAATTGATAGTCTATTAAATAAGGTTCTGGAATTGGTTCTCCCTCTGGTCCTTTTAAACTTTGGGCTTGCCACCATGAGACGGAAGTTCAAATATTTGTTTTGCAGCGAGTTTTATTAGCTTTGGTAAGTCCTTGAGAGTCTCTTTTTGTATAGCCATATTATTTATAGGAAGCTAAAAGTTTGAAACGCATAGTAGAAGATAATGTGTATGAGCCATTAGTTTCGGTGATAATGGCAGCTTATAATGCCGAGGATTTTATAAGCAGTGCCATTGAATCGGTGCTACTTCAAACTTACCAAAAGTGGGAGCTTTTAGTTATTGATGATGGGAGTGAGGACCATACTGAAGACTTGATAAATGCTTTCGCAGATAAAAGAATACAGTATTTTCGCCAAAGCAACCGCGGTGCAAGTGCAGCGAGAAATGCCGGACTAAAGAACATGAAAGGAGAGCTGTTTTGCTTTTTGGATGCTGACGACGCCTTAACCCCTGAAAGCCTGAAGTCCAGAATAGAGTTTTTTGATAGAAATCCCGATGTTAGTTTTGTTGATGGGATGGTGGGCATTTATAACAAAGATTTAATCCGGAAGATTACAACTTACAGGCCTTCGTTTAGAGGTTTCCCGCTCCAAGAGCTTATCAAATTGAATGGTACTTGTTTTATAGGACTTACTTGGATGATCAAAAAAAAAAATGATGTTGAATACGCTTTCTGTGAAGGACTAACGCATGCCGAAGATCTTTTATTTTTAATATCTGTCGCCCAATCTGGTATTTATTACTATGTGGAAACAGAGGTTGCTAAGATTCGTACTGGAAATAATTCAGCCATGTCAAATCTCAAAGGATTAGAAGATGGTTACTACCAATTGTATCGGAAGATTACTGAAAACTATTCATTTAGTTTTGTAAAAAGATCTCGCCTAAAAGCCAAGCTTACCAAGCTGATACTTTTTTCTTACCTTAAAAAGCGGATGGTAAAATCCGCAATAATAGCCTTATCCAAATTTTTATGGCTATGAATATACTTTACCTAAGCTATTGGGGAATAAATGAACCCCTGGTGAGGTCTACTATTTTTCCATACTTGAGAATAATCGGTAATATAGATGCGGTAAAAAAGATTTATCTTGTAACTGTTGAACGTAACCTTAGAACCGAACTCCAAAGGTCTTATGGGATATCAAAAATGCATTGGTGTCCTGTATATTCCAGACAACTTAAGCTAAAAATACTTACCAAAATTTCAGATTTTGTAGACTTCCCTAGCAAAATTCAACAAATCATCGCAAGTAATAAAGTAGATCTGATCATGTGCAGGGGAGTAATGGCCGGGGCTCTTGGATACAAAGCGGCAAAAAAGAGTAATTTGCCACTTTTTGTGGAGTCCTTTGAGCCTCATGCTGATTATATGGTGGAGTCAGGCGAGTGGGCCAAAAATCGGTTGAAGTATTTAATGCAGAAGAAGTGGGAAAAAAAAGAGCTCATTTACGCTAAAAAGATTATTACGGTATCAAACAATTATAAAAGGTATCTAATGAACGAAAGACGTATTCGTTCTGATAAGTTAGATATGATACCTTGTTGTACAGATACCGAATTATTTCGGTTCAGAGTGGAAGATAGAACAAAGGTTAGGAAACGCTTGGGCATTCCTTCTGAGGCCGTTGTGGGAATATACGTTGGCAAATTTGGTGGAATTTATTATGAGCAGGAAGCATACGATACTTTTAAAAAAGCCGATGAATATTTTGGGAACTTGTTTAGATTAATAGTTTTAACCCCAACGGACATGAATTCAGTAACAAAAGGCATAGGGGAAGTTGGTTTAGCTGAGAAGACCAATATTCTATATGTTAAGCATGAAGAGGTTCCGCAGTACCTTTGCGGTGCTGATTTTGCATTTTCGACTATTAAATATTCTCCAAGCCGAAAGTATTGTTGTCCAGTTAAGAATGGGGAGTACTGGGCCAACGGTTTGCCAATTTTGTTGACTGATGGGGTCGGAGACGATTATCAAATTATTAATAATGAAGGAGGCGGAGCACTATTTAATTTGGCCAGAAATAACATAGAAGGTGCATTAAAAAAAATTGAAAGCATCCTTTCCGAAAGTAATTATCGACAGAAAATTACTAAGATTGCACAGAAATACCGTTCATATTCGATTGCGGAATCAGTTTATAAAAATATAATAAAATAAGTTTTATGGAATATGTTAACCTCCATAAGATATCGGCCACTCTTTCAGGACTCAAGGAAAAATGGAACAATGCTAAACCGTTTCGTTATCTAGTCATTGATGGTTTTCTACATCCAGATAAAGCCGATGAAGCTTATAAAGCTTACCCTGATTTAACCAGCCTGGATTGGGATAACACAACATATATTAATCAGAAAAACAAATTTCAAAAAAGGGATTTTGAGGCAGATTCATTCTATGACCTCCTTTTTAAGGAGCTTAATAGTGAAGAATTTCTCAAAACAATTGAAGATATAACCGGAATAAGATCCCTACTCCCGGACCGAAGTCTATTTGGAGGCGGATTGCACCAATCTGTTAAGGGTGCTTTTCTCGATATCCATATAGATTACAATATACACCCCGAAACTAAGAAACACAGGAGGCTTAATATTTTGATCTATCTTAACCAGGATTGGAGGCCGGAATATAATGGGGACCTAGAGCTGTGGGATATGAAAAAGAAGAAGTGTATAGAAAAGATACACCCAGATTTCAATAGATGTGTGATTTTCGAAACTAATAATATCTCATTTCATGGTCACCCGCGTCCTTTGAATACACCAGATTCTGTCAGTCGTAAGTCTATTGCAGCATATTATTATACCGCAACTAGACCAAGGGATGAAATAAAAAATGAGCATAGTACAATATATGTAAACGTGAACGGGTTAAATGGATTGGTTAAGAATCTAAAGGCAGGATTTTTGGCATTAAAAGAAAGACTAACGTAAAAGGTTTACCCTGTCCATAGCTCGCAAAAATCTTCATAAAATGCTTTACCGTGGCTGGCCGCATCCAAGCCAAAGTGGGTTCTGGTTAAATCAGATTCCCCAACCTTTTTCTTTTATCTACTCCTCAATCTATAAATTTCATATTCTTGTGTTCGTTTACCTTGCTTGAGCTGAATCAAATCTTCTAAATCGTGATTAATCATATTAAATACCAAATAGAGTACATAGAAAATTGTAACATGTGTGGCGCGTCTATGGACAATTTTCAGATTATGGGGAAAAGATTAAATAGAAGCCAGGGTAAAAGCCCTTCAAAGAAAATAGGCATAACTACCACCGTTTGTAAATGCAAAAGTTGCAATCTTATTTTTGCCAATCCTTCAATGGTGCCTGAGGAAATTAATGATCACTATGGGATTTCACCCGAAGAGTATTGGACTGAAGAATACTTTGATGTCGATGAAAATTATTTTCAAGGGGAGTTAAAGTGGATGAAAAAACTTATGCGCTGCAAGAAGGGGATGAAATCTTTGGATATTGGATCAGGGATTGGCAAGCAAATGAATGCACTTGGCAGGGCAGGTTTTGAGCCGTATGGTTTGGAACCTTCCAAATCATTTTATGATCGGTCCATCAATAAATTTGGGATTTCTCCTGATAGGCTCAAATTTTCTACTATCGAAAAGGCGGAGTACAAAATCGATCAATTTGATTTTATAAGCTTTGGAGCAGTATTGGAACATCTTTACGATCCCTCATTAGCGATAAGCAAGGCGATAAGATGGCTAAAACCTAATGGGTTAGTGCACATTGAAGTTCCAAGTTCAGACTGGCTCATAAATCGTATTGCAAACACTTATTACCGAATACGAGGGCTTGATTATGTAGCAAATATTAGTCCCATGCATCCCCCTTTTCATCAATATGAATTCTCTCCGAAGTCTTTTCTTCTAAACTCAAGAATAAACGGTTACACGATAAAAGATCATGGCTATTATGTGTGTAAAACATATATGCCTAAATTATTGGATCCTGTTTTAAGTAAAATTATGTCCTGGAATAACTCCGGAATGCAGTTATGCATTTGGCTTGAAAAGAAAAATGACCATTGAAATAATCGGACTTAAAGGCAGAGGTTTTTGTTTTTTTGTGTAGATGTAATTAATGAATCAATAATTAATATTACTTTTACGCAAATAGCCAAATTATATTTCGTCTATATGCCTGCTAAGCCCAAATTGGATCGTATTGATCGTAAAATACTGAGGATCTTACAGGCTAATGCCAAAATTACCAATGCGCAGTTATCGTTAGAGGTGGGTCTCTCGCCTGCTCCGACTTTGGAGAGGGTCAAGAAGCTGGAGAAGTCTGGCCTGATCAAAAGCTATCACGCCCAACTTGCTGCTGACAAGATCGGCTTGGGGGTTGGTACTTTTGTTCTGGTCTCTCTTACAGGGCACAATAAGGATACAATCAAAGTATTTGTTGAGGCGATTACCGATATAGCGGAAGTAATAGAGTGTCACCATATTACTGGTTCGGGTGATTTTATGCTTCGAGTGGTGGCTCAGGATATTGCATCCTATCAAGAGCTAATGCTGGAAAAGATTAGCGAAATAAGTGTGGTTGATAACCTCCAATCAATGGTGATACTATCTACCCTTAAGGAAAGCAAAGTATTACCTCTCCCGGAAAAGATCTAAGTTTAATAGATGGGCAAAGAAAAAAGCTTGATCCTCGACCAATTTCAAATTGAGCAAAAGACCAAACGCATTGCTTTTGAAATATACGAGAGTAACTTTAAGGAGGATGCACTAATAATTGCCGGGATCTGTGATCAAGGCTACCAGTTTGCAAAGGAGTTATTCAATGAGCTTGAAAAAATCTCGCCTTTTGCTCTGACATTAGTGAGGATAGAGTTGGACAAAGAAGCTCCAATGCAATGCGAAGTGAAATTAGATGTGCCGATGGATTTGCTGACTGATAAATGTGTCATTATTGTTGATGATGTGCTAAATACCGGCCGTACTATGGCTTATAGTCTCAAACCATTTTTGAATCAGGAAATCAGGAAATTGGAAACAGCTGTGCTAGTTAATAGAAGCCACAAGCTTTTTCCAATATCCGCCAATTATAATGGCTATGAGCTATCGACTTCTATTCATGAGCATATAGAGGTGAATTTAAAAGATCAGCAAAAATCCGTTTTTCTAAGCTAGGATAAGAGCCTAATTTTAAGCATTTTGATAGAGTTTAATGGTTTTAAAGAGTGGTGGAATCGCAAAATTACTTCTGGGATTATCAATATTTTCTAGCAAAATATCTGTACTTTTAGACACAGTATTGGTACTTTTTACAATTACTAGGTCTACTTTAATTTCATGTCAAGTCACACCAGGATCGATCCCGATCTACTGAAAGAACTAGATTCTCTCAGGAAAGAAATTTCTTTGCTGAAGGATCTAGGCAAAAGGAAGGAGGAGGAGATCAGTCAGCTCAATCACCGATTAGTAAGCTTTGAACTCGCTGCTAGCGGAGCCAACGATGGTTTTTGGGATTGGGATATCGAAAACGATGACGTCTTTGTATCCCTTCCCTGGCTTGGGATGCTGGGTTATACTGAAACAGATTTCTCGAATATCAAAGGTCTATGGGAATCCTTGCTGCACCCGGATGATAGAGATCAAGCCAAGCAAGCATTAGCAGATTGTGTTAAGGGCCAGACCAAGAACTATGATCTAAATTTCCGGCTTAGACACAAAGATGGCTCCTATAGATGGATAGCCTCCAAGGGGAAAGTACTACGAGACAAGGAGGGGCGCGCTCGTAGAATTTCAGGCTCTCATACCGATATAACCGAAAGCAGAAATGCTATAAAAGTCATTAAGGAAAATGAGCAAAAGTACCGCCACTTATTTCAGAACTCTTTAGTTGGAATAGTAAGAACTGATGCGAAGTCAGGGGAAATCTTGGAGGCAAATCAGAAGCTGTGGGAAATCTTGCAAATGGAACCCCAACCCGGCCAAAATGTGATCAATTTCTATATTAATCCCGAGGATCGTGCGGATTTCCTTGATGCACTTGCTAGCCAAGGGAATGTTGAGAATAGGGAAATTCAATTTAAAAGGTTGGATGGCTCGCTTTTTTGGGCCTCTATTTCAGCGACTTTCTATCCCGATGACCAGATAATAGAAGCAATAGTAAGTGACATTACCAAGAGCAAAGAAACCTTACTGGAATTGCAAAAAAGCAATTATGAATTGGATCACTTTGTATACCATGCCTCACACGATTTGCGTTCACCATTACAGTCAATTATGGGACTTGTAAATTTGCTTAGGATTGAGGAGAACCAGTCTGAAAGGGAAAAATGTTTTGAGATGATTGAGGGAAGTGTAGATAGGTTGGACAAATTGGTGATCGATTTACTTAATATATCTCGCAATAACCGTCTCAGTAATCAGGTATCTGATGTAGTATTCGTCTCCGAGGTTAACGACTGTATTACTAATTTTTATCACGCCAGCGACTCTGAAGATATAAAGATCGTAACCAAGATATTCCAGCCAGTTACCTTTCGAACGGATATTACCCGCATACGGATAGTGCTTAATAATCTTATTTCCAATGCAATTAAATATAAGAACCCACATGCAAACCCTCCATACCTGGGAGTAACGATCGATGTCGACTCCGAGAAGGCCACTATCCTAATTGAAGACAACGGCCAAGGAATTCCAAAATCGAAACAATCCCAAATTTTTGATATGTTTTTCCGCGCTACGGAAAGTAGCAATGGTTCCGGACTAGGCCTTTATATCGTAAAGAATGTGGTTGATAAGCTGGGAGGTAATATAAAGGTACATTCTCAAGAAGGGGAAGGTACTTCTTTTGAAGTAACCGTCCCCAATCTCCCGTAACTCGCCTCCCCTTTTACGCTTTCCATTACCAATTTTAATTTGTTACTTTTGACCCTTACCTAACTTCACCGATATGTCTGGTATCAAATCCGAAATAAAAAAGGTGACCACCCACCAGTTGCAGGCAATGAAGAGCAGGGGAGAGAAGATCTCCATGCTCACAGCCTATGATTATTCGATGGCGAAGATCCTGGATGGAGCGGGCATTGATGTCCTTCTGGTTGGCGATTCGGCTTCAAATGTTATGGCGGGAAATGAGACTACTTTGCCTATCACTTTAGACCAAATGATCTATCATGCTACTTCAGTAGTAAGGGCGGTTAAAAGAGCATTTGTAGTGGTAGATATTCCATTCGGCTCCTACCAGGGAAATTCAGAGGAGGCATTGCGGTCTGCTGTAAGGATAATGAAGGAATCCGGCGCTCACGGAATCAAGATGGAAGGTGGTGAGGAAATAAGAGAATCGGTAGAAAGAATATTAAGCGCTGGAGTGCCAGTGATGGGACATTTGGGTCTTACACCACAATCCATCTTTAAGTTTGGTACTTATACGGTTAGGGCCAAAGATGAAGAGGAAGCATCAAAATTAGTAAAAGACGCCAAAATTCTGGAGGAATGTGGGTGCTTTGGTGTCGTTTTGGAAAAGATCCCGGCGGAACTTGGCAAACAAGTTGCCGAGGAAGTAAGTATCCCCATAATTGGTATCGGTGCCGGTCCCCATGTGGATGGTCAAGTGTTGGTGGTGCATGATATGCTGGGAATTACTCAAGAGTTTCAACCGCGCTTCCTCCGGTCATATGCTAATCTGAATCAGACTATTTCACAAGCAGTAACCGGGTATATAGACGACGTTAAAAGTGGCGATTTCCCTAATCAAAAAGAAAGTTACTAATCTTGGCGGGTTTATATAACTACAAATTGCCAACCATTCGTAAAATCTCTGAAAATTATTAACTTCACCCCGCCCCCGGATTTGGGCTACATCTTTTAATAAAAAACTATGAGTGCTGAAAAAATAACAATACACGAAGGGAGACTACAAGTCCCTGATCAACCTATAGTCCCGTTCATTGAAGGGGATGGTACCGGAGTGGATATCTGGCCGGCTTCCAAGGTTGTATTTGATGCCGCTATTGAGAAATCCTATCAAGGTGATAAGAAAATAGAATGGATGGAAGTGTATGCCGGTCAAAAGGCTTACGATCGAGGTGGAGAATGGTTACCTGAAGAAACACTGGCAGCCTTCCGAGAATATCTGGTAGGAATCAAGGGGCCTTTGACCACACCAGTTGGAGGTGGCATCAGGTCATTAAATGTCGCTTTAAGGCAGAAACTAGATCTCTTTGCATGCGTTCGACCAGTTCGCTGGTTCAAAGGGGTACCGTCACCGGTAAAAGATCCTAGCACAACTAATATTGTGATCTTCCGGGAGAATACGGAAGATATCTATGC
>JBPCUG010000536.1:0-3899 GCA_051011275.1 Cyclobacteriaceae bacterium
GTTTTATCACCGGTGTTATAGTCCTTGCCGGCTGCTTGCCAGTATAAATGTTCGTAAGCGTGTTCGAAGGGTGTATTTCTATCAATAGTTGAACGAAACCTACTATCGATAAGATTGATCAACTCAGTAGAGGCAAATTCAATTAGCCGGTACTGCGCGCTTTGAAATCCACTGGCGGGGGTCAGGGTATTTCTGAATTTCATGTACTGCTCTACTTCCATTCCATCTCCCATGATATTAAAGGAGGAGGTGAGCATATCGAAATAGCGGCTGATCCTTCCTAGTCTGGAAGCAAAGAAATCGCTGGTTAACAAGGTCTCATTGGCTACTTGCTCGATTTCCCAAAGCACCATTTTGAATAACAATTCGTTGATCTGATGATAGATGATGAATACCATCTCGTCCGGCAAATTGGTTCGTTGTACTTGAAGGTTTAGCAAGACATCGGTTTGAATGTAGTCCCAATAAGTAAGGGTTTTTGCGTATTTCAAACCATCCAAATGTATATTTACATCCTGCCCGATTGCCTGATATTTCTTGTTTAGGTCGTTAAGAATTTCGCTTTTAGGTTTGGTCATGCTTATCAGTTGAAGGATTCAATATTGGCACTACTAGATTAAACTAAAAATGACTGAGATCAAGCATAAAAGTGACTTATGACATGTGGTAGTAAAATGTGCCTCGGGAGCACTTGCAGATAGTTTATTGGTTATTCTTGGGATATTTTGAAAAAAAATGAATAAATATATGAACATATCTTCATGTATTTACGTTGTATAACCAAGATGAAAACAAAGATTAAAACTTTAAGCATTGAGAAGATCGAGAAAGTAGCTTTTATTCTTAAGGCTATCGGGAACCCTTTGAAGATCGGAATACTTGACTTGCTAAGGATAAACAGAGAGCTAATGGTTAGTGAACTAAGTGAACAGCTTGACGCTGAGCAATCATTGATCTCTCACCATTTGAATGGTTTAAAGATGAAGGGAATTTTAGGTAGCAGACGTGAGGGCAAGAACATTTACTACCACCTAAAGCTTAAGGAAGTTGTAAAGGTTTTGGATTGTATGGAAAACTGTCAGTTGGAAAGATTTTAAAATTTTTTTGATCAAATACATTATAATTTCAACATATGATATATCGTGCATATGTATATCAATATTTGAGGTGACCTGTGTCATAGCGTTTTAATAGTGTCCAATCTAAATTGGACCAAACCAAAAATTTAATAAAGTATTGTTATGGAAGCAACAGAATTTAAAATTTCAATGCCTAGGATAGGGGACAAAGCTCCCGATTTCGAGGCCAAGACCACTACCGGAGCACTCAAGTTTTCAGAATACAATGAAGGGAATTGGGTGATCATGTTTTCACATCCGGCCGATTTTACTCCGGTCTGTACCACGGAGCTGAGCGAGTTTGCCAAAGAGAAAGCTTTCTTCGAGGGCAAAAACACCAAGCTGATCGGCTTGAGTATTGATAGTATCCATTCCCACTTGGCATGGGTGAAAAATGTTAAGGATAATCTAGATGTATATATGGACTTTCCGATAATTGCTGATTTGGACATGAAAGTGGCGCAGAAATACGGGATGCTACATCCAGGTGAAAGCGAAACCGCAGCTGTCCGGGCTGTCTTTTTCATTGACCCAGAAGGGATCATTCGATTGATCATGTATTACCCACTCAATGTCGGACGCAATATGGCTGAGATACAGCGTGTGTTAGTGGCGCTGCAAACGTCAGATGAATGTCAATGTGCCCTACCTATTAACTGGGAACAAGGACAAAAGGCTATTGTGCCGCCGCCTAAAACTTTAGAGGAGATGGAGGAACGATTGAGTAATGGGAATTACGAAAAAGTAGATTTCTATTTAATGAAGAAATCTCTTGATATGCCCGAAGAAATATTAAGTAACTAAAAACCATTATTAAGATGAAAGTAGAACAGTTTTATGACACTGCATTGGCCCACGGGTCATATGCAATTGTAAGTGAAGGGGAAGTGGCTTTAGTTGATCCTGGTCGCGATCCCAAACCTTATTTGGATTACGCCAGTAACAATGATGCCAAAGTAGTGGCTGTTTTTGAAACACATCCACATGCGGATTTTGCCAGTAGCCACCTTGAGTTTTATGAAAAGTACGGAACCAAGATCTATATCAATTCTAAAGTTGGCGTTTCCTATCCCCATGAAGCCATGGACGATGGTGATGAGGTGAAATTCGGTAATGTGACTATAAGAGCTTTGTTTACCCCTGGTCATAGCCCAGACCATAACACTTATCTGTTGCTGGATGAAAACGGTATTGCACATTCGGTCTATACCGGAGACTCCTTATTTGTTGGAGATGTCGGGCGACCCGATTTACGCGAAGGCGCTGGCAACATACAAATGCAGCGAGAGGAATTGGCCCGCATGATGTACACCACTCTACACGAAGTATTTGAGCCTTTGAAAGACGAGGTAATAGTTTATCCTGCCCATGGTGCCGGCTCTCTCTGTGGCAAGCATATGAGTGAGGATACCTTTAGTACCATCGGTCGAGAAAAGAAGGATAATTGGGCTTTTCAGATTGAAAACGAAGATGAATTTGTGGACGCCTTATTAGAAGATCAACCCTTCATTCCCAAGTATTTCCCTTATGATGTAGAGATCAACCGAAAAGGCAATGCGCCATTTGAAGAAAGTGTACGAGCCGTACCGAGGTTACAGATGGATACACCGTTACAATCAGGAGTATTGGTTGTTGATACCCGTTCGCAAGAGCTATTTAAGGAGGGCGGGCATGTGCCGGGTGCATTCAATATTATGGAAGGTGAAAAATTTGAAACCTGGTTGGGTTCACTGGTTGATCCACGAGAACCTTTCTATATAAGTAGCTGAAAATGCCGAAGAGTTGGAAAGCGTGATTAGAAAAGCTGCTAAGATCGGCTATGAGAAGAATATTAAAGGAGCTCTGGTGGTAACTGTGGATCATTTTGACAAAAAGAGTTCCATTATCGATTTGGAATTCTTCACTGCCAACCCGGAAAACTTCAACATAGTTGACCTTAGAAATGCATCGGAAGTTAAGGATGGTAAGTTCTTTGATCAAGCTGTCAATATCCCTTTGCCAGAATTAAAGGAAAGAGCACAAGAAATAAGAACTGATAAGCCTATTGTGGTGCATTGTGCCGGTGGCTATAGGTCTGCAGCAGGTTTTAGTATTCTGGAGGCGGCTTTGCCCGGTGCTCAGGTACTAGACCTCAGCGAAGCGGTCACCACTTTCATGACCCATGCAGAAATGCAGTAATCTAAACTATTAGCTGGATCGAATCAGGGGTATTTAACACGCCCCTGATTTGACCTTTACTAAATGAATACGATGATTAACTTCTTTAAAAAGAAAACTAAAGGATACGAAAATATTAGCACAGATGTTTTTCAGCAAAAACTGGTTGATGATCCGAATGCGGTATTGATTGATGTAAGAACGGAAGCCGAATATAAGGAAGGATATATTCCTGGTACCCTGCTGATCGACTATAAAGCTTCGGGCTTTAGGGATAAAATTGAAGAACTGGATAAGTCCAAAAATTACTATCTGTATTGTCGAAGTGGCGCCCGCAGTGCCAGCGCTTGTAGGATAATGGCCGAAAATGGATTTAAAGAGCTTTACAATTTAAGTGGAGGGATCCTGGGTTGGGACGGAGCAGTTGAAAAATAAGGATATAAAAAAGGAGACAAATATGAAGAAGATATTAGTGCCAACAGATTATTCGGATCTGTCGGAGTATGCGCTGAATCTTGCTAACGTAATAGCCAGGTATACTAAAGCACAGATATATGCCTTGAAAGTGGTAAGTGTGCCAGGTGAAGCGTTGTTTGATAAAAAAGGTGAAGTAATCGACAGCGG
>JBPCUG010000537.1:0-4341 GCA_051011275.1 Cyclobacteriaceae bacterium
ACAGCCGGCGAACAATCCACCGGCCTAGGCTTGTCAATTGTGAAGAAATACGTAGAGGCGATGAAGGGTAAAGTGTGGTGTGAAAGTGAGCCTGGTGAGGGGGCGAAGTTTGTAGTTGAGTTTAAGAGGTAGATATCATTTTACTTATAGAAGAAAAAGCGATGGGTTTTAAATTTCATCGCTTTTTGTTCGCCTAGAAGCTCCTTTTTACTAGGTAGCTACAAAAGCTAAAACTACAGATCCCAGTGGAGTCGATACCAGTATATGGACTAGGCCCAGTGCAGGTGAAGGGCAAAGTCAAAGCAATTAATATTTATGAGTCTTACGATGGAGAAGATCTGGAGGTGATTGAACTTAAGCAAAAAACCCAAACCCTTTTTGAAACCGGGTTGAACTACTACTATCAAAAGGATTTCACCAGTGCCGCCACTGCCTTTAAGGAAGTGCTTAACATAATTCCCGGTTATAAGGCAGCCCAGTTGTATCTAAAGCGATCAGCTGAGTACATGGTCCACGGAGTAGCAGCTGATTGGACGGGGGTAGAAGCTATGAGCAGTAAATAGAATAAGCAGTGACGAGCTTACTATTTCCGCCGAGAAACGATAAGCCCATCACTCTATTGCTGATCAGTTACACGATGGTTTCCAATCGCATGCTGTGGGTTGCAGCTTGATAGCATGCTTATTTTTAATAGTAAAGCTTACACAACTGCATTTACCAAGATCCGAGCTTAGCTGTGATTTTCTGTAATCGATCAAGACAAAGCTGTCACCCTGCTTGTACATGATCTGCCCCTTTCTATTAAGCTCAGTGGGTACAGATAGTATCTCTCCAACACTGGATGCAACTAATGCGGTTGTCAATGCCCTTGAATTGAAACCTATATTCGCTTCGAATGTGCTACGATGTTCTTCAGTAACATCAATGGTTTCTCCAACCTCTCCAAGAGGTCTATTGACATTCTGTATATCAAATGTGTTAGTGGAGGGGTCAAAAATGATTATCTGATCTTCTGAGATGATCCTGCCCCGGTCTTGGGACATCGAAGGCCCTGCTGAGCATAACACTATCAGTAGCAGCAGGTACGTTGAAACTGGCTTTTTCATGATGGTTTGGGTTGTGGTTTAACTTCTAACAAATTCAGGTAGCTCCATTGTCTTGTGATAGTTGCAAACAGAATTACCATAAGGGGCTACCAGTTGGTTTAAGTAGGCACTACTTGTATAAAGATTAGTAGTTTTTCTTGTGTAACTTCAAGATATGCAATTTAATTTGTCCCACAAAATAGCTATCTTTAGATACATCATCACTTGCAATGCGGCTTCTACTCAAAAGATGGTCTGGATTTGTTGGATCTCTTCTTTTAACCTTTGGTACTTACTCAATTACTCAGGGGCAACAAGGAAGCTATTTTATTGAGAACCATCCACCTAACAGCTATATCTCAGAGAATTTTACTACCAGTCCCCAAGTTTTGGACTTTTGCCAGGATGAAAGAGGTGTGATCTATATGGCCAATGTCACGGGTATCCTAAGTTATGATGGCAGAAAGGTTCAGATGGTAAAAGGATCTGAAAACTTGGATATTATTTCGTTGGCCAAAGGTTTGGATGGTAGTATATATGCCGGTGGGACCAGGGATCTGGGTCATTTAATTGTTGCTGAAAATGGAGAGATGCAATGGCACTCGCTACTGGCTAGTTTGCCTGAGGAGCATCGAGCATTCCAATCTATTAAGTCTACCAATGTTGTAGGAAGTGATATTTATTTCCAATCCAAACAGCAGTTATTTCGTTGGGATGGCCAGAATTTTAATTTTTGGGAAAGTAAATCTGAATTTACCGGCAGCTTCTCTGTAGAGGATGCTTTTTACATTCAGCAAAAAGACTTAGGTCTCTTTCGGTTGGACCAGGACCTATTGGAACTAGTAATTCCGGAAGATGATTTGAATGGGTCAACTATTGAGGCCATCATTGCAACTGACAATCAGCTATTGTTATTTACTGAGCAGAATGGAATTTATAGATATGATTTTGAGGGTCTGGAGGAAGTTAAAAATGACCTTTCCAACCTCATTAGAAGTGCCCAAATTAAAGACGCAATTAAGCTTGATAACGGAAAATTTATGGTGGCCTCGAATCAATTTGGTGTTGCTGTCACCGACCAGGAATTGAATGTTTTGGAGATCATAAATAAAGAAAACGGTCTTTTAAGTAATGTGGGTGGTACAATTTTTCAGGATCAGGAAAGTGGAATCTGGATTGGATTGGATCAAGGCTTCAGCCGTGTGGAGTACCCTTTGATGTTGTCAAACTTTAACGAATCAGATGGACTTGAAGGGCCTCCATTAAGCATCTTAAATCTTAACGATACCATTTATGTTGCCAGCCACACAGGCTTATATGTGCTTCAACCGCCGGGGAGCCGTTTCGAAAGGGTGCAATTCCAAATTGATCAACCATGGAACTTGAAAAGATTTGGGGATAAGGTACTAGTGGCCGCCTTTTCGGGAGTATATGAGCTGGACGGTAAAGATGCTCAAAGACTATGGAATGTTCAAGCCAAAGTAATTTATCATTCCAAAAAATACCCCAGCCGATTTTACATCGGATTAACGGACGGATTGGCTTCGATGCGGTGGGAGCAAAACGAATGGATTTGGGAGGGACGGATTAACGGCCTGGATCACCTCGTGGAAAGAGTGGCAGAAGATAGAAATGGTAAGTTATGGGCCTCTTGTTTTGAAGTTTCAAGAATTGATTTTTCAACTAACTTTAGTTTGACACCACAAATTGAAAAATTTACCAGTGAACAGGGTTTTATTGAAGACCTGGGTGTTTTGGAAGTATCCGAAATAGATGATAGGATATTGTTTGGTACGTCCCGTGGCATTCATTATTTCAATGAGACTGAATCACGGTTAGTTGTTGACACTAGATATGGAGAATGGTTTGCTGATAGCACCAGGTATGTTTATGCTCTGTCAAATGATGACCAAGGAAATATTTGGTTAACTTCAAACAGCAGGGTGTCCGCTGATAGAAAGAATGGGAAGATAGCAAAAAGCGAGGACGGAACCTTCAACTTTGATAGTACACCTCTCAAGCGGATTCCCCCAACCGATATTTGGACCATCTATCCCGACCCTCAAGGGATCGTTTGGTTGGGTACGAATGATGGTTTGTACCGATATGATCAACAGGTGAGAAAGAACTACAGTGCACCGTTCAATACCCTTATCCGTAGCATCAAACTTCAAGGTGACTCCACCATTTTCCATGGCGCCTTTCCTGCTGAAAATGGACTAGCCTCTCAGATCCAACCAAAAGATTATGTTTACTCTTTTCCCCACCAAAACCGCGATGTAAGTTTCGAGTACGCTGCCACATCGTACGACTACCCAGAGAAAATACGGTTTAGCTATATGCTTGAGGGTTACGACGAAGATTGGTCTCTATGGACCAACGAGGCAAAAAAAGAATATACAAGTCTCTGGGAAGGAGATTATACATTCAGGGTGAGATCTAAGAATGTGTATGGAACGATCGGTAATGAGGGAGTGTACCAGTTTTCAGTTTTACCTCCTTTCTATAGAACTTGGTGGGCCTACACATTAGCGGCCTTGATGTTTGCCAGTTTGATTTTCACTTATACCCGTTATAGGATCAACCGACATAAAAAGGCATTAGAGAAACAACAACTTCTCAATGAAAAATTGCAACACGCTGATCAACTAAAGGACACCTTTTTAGCTAACACCTCTCACGAGTTACGCACGCCCTTGACCGGAATAATCGGCTTGGCCGAAGCTTTAAAAGATGGTAGTGCCGGTGATCTGGACGAAAAGGTTAAAGCCGACCTTTCCTTGATAGTAGGTTCCGGAAAGCGATTGTCGAGTTTGGTAAATAGTATCCTGGATTTCTCCAAACTAAAGACTCATGACATTGAGTTGGCTCTTCGGCCAGTTGATGTGCGCTCAATAACCCAAGTAGTCCTTAAAATGAGCGAGCCGCTTATCAGCGGCAAAGACTTGGTGCTAAAAAATGAAATCCCAGCGGATACTCCACCAGTAATGGCCGATGAAGACCGATTGCAACAGATCCTACATAATCTAGTCGGTAATGCCATCAAGTTTACTGAGACTGGATATGTAGCTGTATCCGCAATTCAAGAGGGAGACATGTTGGCTTTGAAGGTTACTGATACAGGAGCCGGTATTCCGGAAGAAAAGATCGATTTGATCTTTAAAGAATTTGAACAAGCCGATAATTCGAATACTCGTGAATTTGTCGGCACCGGTTTGGGGCTATCGATAACTAAAAAGCTTGTTGAACTTCATGG
>JBPCUG010000538.1:0-8011 GCA_051011275.1 Cyclobacteriaceae bacterium
ACTTCGCACCGACGAACCATTGGTGCTATTAGCCAAATAAATGAATGTGCCCAAAGCAAAACTTGTCTCGAAATCCTCGCTTAAAGTTAAGGTCAATTCATTTACATCATTCACCTCCAGGATTGCGGTGCCTTTGGCGACGTAGCCACTTTGGCTTTCAAAGGTACCTGTCCTTTCCGAACTTCCGATCATGATTTGTCGTGGACTGCTGCTTACCCCTTCAGCTATGGCGGTTATGGAAGCTGTTCCAGGAGCTAACCCTTGTACTTCGCCGGTCATATCTACTGAGGCCACACTAGTATTGTCACTGCTCCAACTGAAGTCCACTCCAGTCACCTCGGAACCATTAATATTTAAAGCGCGAGCAGTATACACCGCAGTGCCGCCGATCGGGATCACATTGGATCCGCCAACAATTTCCACGGAAGCCACTGAGTTATCATCATCTACTGAGGTTACTCGTACTTGGTTGCTTTGCGCATTTCCTGCAGCAGCTGAGATATTCACTTGTCCGGAAGCTATGGCTGTGGCTAAACCGGTTTGATCGATGTCAATTATCGCTGGATCGGAAGTAGCCCAGGTAACATTGGCATCGGCTGGTTGACCAAATTGGTCTGTATAGGCATAAGAGAAGGATAATGTCTCCCCTAATCTTATTGCACCAGTCTCCGGGCTAATAGCCAACTGTGGCTCAACCGCGGCATCGTCAAGTATGTCTTGGCCAATGCAGCCTGCCAGCGCTAGCAGAAAGATCAAACAGATTTTTTTCATTTATTATTGTCAACTATAGTATAAAGGTCCCAATTAAACTTCACGAAATTATCACAAGAGAAAAAAAATAAACAACCGGCAATATAAATGTTGGTTCTAAACCTCTTGGAATTCTTCGGGGTAGGCGACAGTTCCGTGAATTCCTTCTAGGCCCTCTTTAGTGAGTTCCAAGGCCATAAAAGCATCGTCAGATACTTCAAATGGGGCTTTTATTGACCACAAGCTGGCTGGTCTAAAGCCAAATCTAGGATAATACTTTGGATGCCCTAATACTATAATAGACTTGAAACCAAGCTGCCTGGCCTTTTCTATTCCGGCTGCAACCAAGGCGGTACCTACTCCCTTTTTTTGATATTGTGGTCGCACCGCCATGGGTGCCAGGGCCAATGATCCGAAGGATTTTTCACCTGAGTGAATTTCAATAGGAGTAAAAAGAACATGCCCGATTGGGTTACCCTTAACCCAGGCAACTAGTGACAAATCAGGAATAAAGTCAGATCTTTTCCGCAGCGCCCTTATCAATAAGCCTTCATCGGGCTGGCCGAAGGCTTCATCATTAATGGTATCGATCAAGGTGTAATCTTCGGGAGTTTCCGACCTGATATCGCATTTGAACGAGGCAGGTTTCATGGTTTTGACTTAGTTGCGTTCAGATACTCATTTCTAAGTTGCTTCGCAGTTTTCTTACTTCCATCATGGCTCCAACCCGGTGGGTAAAATATGTATTTCAGTTTGTCTCCAAAACTAGGTGCCTGCCTCACGTCATTCCAAATACTAATAAATTCATGGGAAGCTATAACAAAGGGATTATAAGTATGAATATTATTGACAATCCCATATACTGGTTTCTCAGTTTGGCTTTCTGGTACATAAGTCCCGAATAGTCGGTCCCAAATAATAAGTGTTCCAGCATGATTGCGATCCAGGTAGTTGGCATTGGAAGCATGATGAACCCGATGATGGGACGGTGTATTAAATATCCATTCAATGGGACCAAGCTTATCTACTAACTGGGTATGCAAAAAGAATTGATAAATAAGATTGGTAGACATGAGCAGCATGATCATCATGGGTGGGAATCCCACTAGTGGCAGCCACAGCCAAAAAATGTACTTATAAAACCGCTCCCCCCAACTTTGTCTCAATGCGGTAGTCAAATTAAGTAGCTGGGAGCTATGGTGATTAACATGGGCAGCCCAGAGCAAACGTATCTCATGGCTCAGCCGATGATGCCAATAGAAGGTAAGATCCTCAGCGAAAAATGCCAAAACCCATACCCACCAAACATATTGAAGTTCGAATATGGACCATTGATGTAGGTAAGTAAAAGCGCTGAAGGCCAAAGCTTTCATTAAAAGATCGATCACCACCGATCCTAATCCCATAGAAATAGATGCCATGGAGTCTTTCCATTGATAGTTTTTAAGGTTTCTCCTGCTACTGACCAGCGACTCCAAAAGGATCATCAGCAGGAATATTGGGGTAGCATAATCGGTAAGATCCCCAGAAGTTTTAGATATAGTTTCCCAGAAAGACATGATAGGCCAAATACCTGCTTAAAGATACTTAAAAGGAGCATTTGGCTTAGGAATCAATAAGGTTTCAGTTCTATAAAACCATGAATTCACTGATTTTCACAATGATATGGATGGCCAATCGTTGGTGTATTTAGAAGTTATTGCTATTTTTGATATTGCTAAACTTAAAAACCTGTATGAAAAAGTGCCTGGCAGTTGCTGTTTTGGGTTCTTTCTTGCTTACCAGTTGCGCGGTCAGACCTGCCTGCAACACCAAAGCTGGAAAGAACAAGCTCAAATATTATAATTCTATTCAGTATCAAAAGGCTTATAAAGCTAAAAAACTCCGTAGATCCGGATAGCTGGATACTTCTCACCGCGGTTTTTTTGCGAGTTTTTTCCAGAGAGACTATCTTTCCCAAATTAACAGTATTTTTGCTGGCGATCCAGACAAAAAGCTACCCCCTATGAAGGAATGCCTGGGATACTTTGGTAAGGCTTTACCATCCCTTTTGCTAATAGTTGTTCTGAGCCTTTTCTCCTGCAATAAGGCTGACCATCCATATCTGTTTGAGGCGATGCCGGCAGACCATACGGGGGTCACCTTCACCAACACCATTGTTGAGAACGATACCATGAATATTCTCAAGTTCGAGTATGTCTACAATGGGGGAGGTGTAGGGATAGGTGATTTCAATAACGATGGCCTTAGTGATATCTATTTTACCGGTAGCCAGGTATCGAATAGGCTATACCTCAATCAGGGAGGGTTTAGGTTCAAAGATGTTACCGATCAGGCAGGGGTTGCTGCTGCTCAAAGGTGGTCGTCCGGTGTTGCAGTAGTTGACTTAAATGCTGATGGGTGGTTGGATATTTACACTTGTGCGATGGTAGTCGGAGATAGTGCCGGTAGAACAAACCGATTTTTTCTAAATCAGGGATTGGACGATGAGGGAATCCCTTCCTTTGAAGAAGTAGGTGCTGCTTATGGTATAAACGACGCTGGCCATACAACCCAAGCAGCGTTTCTTGATTACGACCTGGATGGAGACCTTGACCTCTATCTGGTGACCAATGTAATCGAGACCAAAACACCATCTCAATATCGAGGCAAAGTGTTAGATGGTAGTCACCCAAATACCGATCGATTTTATCGTAATGACGGCAACCAGCATTTCACCAATGTTAGTAGTGAAGCGGGCATTACTAGTGAAGGCTACGGCCTAGGTATTGCCATTACGGATATAAACCTTGATGGCTGGCCAGATATATACATAACCAACGACTACATCTCTAACGATTTACTTTACATCAACAACCAAGATGGAACCTTTACAAATCGTATCGATGAATATTTGAAACATCAAAGTTTCTCAGCCATGGGGATCGATGTGGCCGACATCAATAATGACGGCTTGGTAGAGATCGTTGCCCTGGATATGCTGCCGGAAGATAACTTGCGCAAAAAGTCGATGCTGAACCCCAACAATTACATTAGCTATGTGAATAACCGCCGATATGGCTATCAACATCAGTATGTAAGGAACACTTTGCAACTTAATCAAGGCCCGGATGCAAATGGGAATGTTACGTTTAGTGATGTCGCATTGTTGGCAGGGATCCATCAAACCGATTGGAGTTGGTCGCCTCTCATGATCGATGTTGACAATGATAGGGATCGTGACCTTTTGGTTACAAATGGTTTTCCCAGGGATGTTACCGATCATGATTTTGGTGATTATCGCGGGGATGCTTCAATCGTTCTTTCTCCCCTCAGGTTACAGCAGCAGATACCAATGGTAAAAATAGCAAACTATGGTTTTGAAAATTTAAACCATCTTCAGTTTGCCGATCATACAAAGCAATGGGGACTGAATGTGCCTTCTTTTTCAAATGGCTCCGCCTATGCCGATCTTGATAATGACGGAGATCTAGATTACATCGTAAACAATATAAATGACAGCGCCTTTGTATATCAGAACCATATTATCACCGCAGAAAACCCATTGGACCACCATTACTTTCGGCTAAGACTGTTGGGCTCCGATAAAAACCTCCAAGCTTTAGGAACTAAGATCTGGATCTATGTGGATGGTGAGCAACAGTTTTATGAACAATCACCTTACCGAGGTTACTTATCAACGGTTGAACCCATAGTTCACTTTGGCACAGGAGATAGGCAGATGGTAGATTCCGTAAAAATTATTTGGCCCGATGGAAAGGCCGAGTTATTGAAAAATGTGCCGGCTGATCAGGTGCTAGAGATGAAATATTCCAATGCAAGCGATCTGGATGATGCGGAGATTGCTGCATCCAGTACCTTGTTTCAAGATGTTTCAGATAGCCTGGCCATTCGATTCAGACACAATGAAGAAGATAAGATCGACTTCAATATCCAGCCCACGCTGCCTCACAAGTATACACAAAACGGACCGGGTATTGCGGTGGGAGATGTAAACGGTGATGGTCTGGATGATTTTCTCATTGGAGGCTCGGCGGACCAAAAAACCACTTTGTTTATTCAAGATCAAAATGGCCGCTTCATTGAAATGAAATCTGGCTGGGAGCCTAAGCCTGAGGAAGACCTTGGTGTGTTGTTTTTTGATGCTGACCAGGATGGTGATCTGGATCTCTATCTAGTTAGCGGTGGATATGAGTGGGAGGCTGGTGATACCAACTTCCGTGATCGGTTGCTTATGAATGATGGGAGTGGGCAATTCACCCTTGCGCCAAACGCGTTGCCAGATATAAGGATCAGCGGTGCTGCAGTGAAAGCTGCTGATTTTGATCAAGATGGCGACCTGGATCTGTTTGTTGGCGGACGCATTGAGTCGTGGAGTTATCCCAAACCGGTGAATAGTTATATCCTCAGAAATGATGGAGGGATCTTTACCGATGTTACCTCTGAGGTGTGTCCTGAGCTATCAGGAATTGGCATGGTTACCGATGCTCTTTGGACAGATTTCAACAATGACCAACAAATTGATCTTATTCTTTGTGGAGAATGGATGCCGCTAAGGTTCTTCCAGAATGATCATGGCAAGTTAATGGATGTCACCAAAGCAAGCGGGGTTGCGGATTACGTAGGTTGGTGGAATAGCTTGGTAGGTGTTGACTATGACCAAGATGGCGATACGGATTATGTGGCTGGAAATCTTGGGTTAAATACCACATATAAAGGAACTGATCAATATCCATTGCAAGTTGTAGCCAAAGACTTTGATGACAATGGTAGTCTTGATGCTGTATTAGGTTGTTATATCATGGATGCCGATGGTGAGCCCCAGTTGTTTCCAACCCATACTAGACCAGATCTAACTGCTCAATTACAACATATTCGACGTGATTACCCAAAGTATATCGATTATGGGAAAGCAACTTTGTATGAAATCTTTACCGAGGAAGAAAGACAAGGAGCGCTAACTTACCAGGCCAATCATTTGGCAAGTAGTATCTTTGAGAATTTAGGTGACGGCAAGTTCAAAATGAGAGATCTTCCTATCGAGGTGCAAGTGGCTCCAGTGTACGGGATAATGGCAAAGGATTTTGATGGTGACAACTTGCCAGACCTACTTCTTGCCGGAAACAGTTATGGCACGGAAGTTTTTACTGGACGATATGATGCATTTAAGGGTTTGCTTCTGAAAGGTGATGGAGCTGGAAATTTCATCCCAAGACCAATCAAGGAGAGTGGGTGGTTGGTAGATGGAGATGCAAAAGGAATGGCTGAATTGACCACTGCCCAAGGTAAACCGTTGATCCTGGTAACTCAAAATCAGGATAGCTTAAGGGCCTACAATTATTATAACAAGGAATCATCTAGCAACCCAATTACATTGGATGCGCAAGATGCTTATGGGATAGTGTCGTACCCCAATGGTAAAATGGAAAAAGTAGAGTTTTATTACGGCAGTTCTTACCTTTCGCAATCTTCAAGGAAGTTTGCCTTTCCCTCTTCTGCTACTACAGTGGTTTTGTACGATTCCCGAGGGGAATCAAGAGAAGTATCTATATCTAGATAGCTAGGGATGTGCTAAGGAGCGACCATTTCATTTAGTTCTTCAGGAGATAGCTTGAATAAAGCAATCCTAGGGAACCGACTATCTACATTGGTATTTCCTACCACGGCCAGTCCGCCATCATTTGTCAAAGTAAAATCGGCCAATTGGTAGGGATGACTGAATCCTAAATAATGCGTACCCAATAAGGTGTCGGTACCTTCCTGGTAGGCCAAAAGGATGATCTGGTTACCTTTGGTCTCGCTGCCATACATCACAACGCTTTGCCCATTTACTACCATCTTTTTGATCTTTACCTTCGCTTTCTGGTTAAGTTCGGAAAATGAAAATCCTTGTATGTCACCAGTAACCCCAATACCGTTGGAATTAAGATCTTGGCGTGGGATCAGTTGGTTTTCCGAATAACTATAGCGCGACAAAGCAAATTGGCTACCTGTCAAAGGCAAGGCATTGCTGATCGCATCATCAATTCCGGGGCCGTTAATAACTCCTGTAAGCTCGCCGTCACTGCCCACAAACACCATCGAAAAGCTAAAGTTATAAAAGCCATTGAAATAATGGGTGGCACCCATTGATCCTGTAAAGAAAGGCAAGGGTCGAATAGTACCAATCAAATGTCTTACAATATCTTCTTCCACGTCCTCATGGGTATCATAATCTTTTTGCCAGCTAACAATACCATTGGTATTCAATTTGGAAAGCTGGGTTCTCTTGTCCTCCCGATTGTAGCTCTGCACAATGTAACCACCATCGCTGGTAGCCGATGCCGCTAGCGGATACTGCAAAGCAGCCTGATAAGAGACCTCCTGAGTGGTACTGTCTTGGGTATTTATCTTGATCAAATAGGTCCCCAGGTTCAGTTTGTCCATGCAAAAGAAGTAGTATTCATTAGCTTTGAGCAATAGATCTGATACCGGATTTACATAATCTAAGCTGGTTTTTCGCTCCCATTGGAAATCGCCTTGAGCATCTACCTTCAAAATGTAAATACCCCGAAATTCAGAGTCTTCAAGATTGGTAGTGGCTAAGATTATAAACCCTGAATCAGCTGTTTGCTTGATGCTCATCGGATGGTAAGCCTCAGTAAATTGCTCATTATTATAAATCGCAGTAAAGCTGGTTTCAGGAGCGATTTCATTGTCTTGCATATCGCAAGCAGCCAAACCGATAAACGCAGCTACTATATAAAAAAGACTTTTGGTCAAGGGTCGAGAGAATTTTTTACAAAACATGGTTATATCCTTTAATAGCTTCAGAACGAATTATTTAGAGTATTTCATGGTGAAGAGCACACCCGCTGAGATCTCGATATTCTTAAACTTGAGATCATCCAGCACATCGTAATTGCCCGAAACTAAAGCACTGTCTTTAAATCGATTTTTTACATCTACTACATTGTGAAGCCCATAGCGATAATTCACACTGAGCATAAAGCGCACAGTCCCTAGATCTGAACTGCCATCCATATCTCCAGGGCTGTTCCCGACATCGATACTCACACCTGCGCCACCTATTAGGCCGGCGTTAGAGGTTATAAATAGATCGTTTATACCCAGCCGTGACGAGTTAGTAGTCAGATCACCTGAACCACCTAATGCACTGTCTTCAATAGTAGCATTCACCGTTTTATTTGCATTGGTCAAAAAAGCATAATAACCGCCTGCTTGAATAAAAGGCTTTATTGGGCCGTCAGTAAGATGATAT
>JBPCUG010000539.1:0-2969 GCA_051011275.1 Cyclobacteriaceae bacterium
TTTTCCCTCCGCCTCTGCGGCATGGATAATGTCAGATGAAAGTTTCATGGATGGAATTGGAGTAATAGATAACCTGAAATTAAGGGCAAGCTACGGACAAACCGGCAGCCAGGCGATTCAACCTTTGGCAACCAGATCGATACCATTTATCGACGTGAGCGTAAACTATCCATTCTCCGGAGAAACAGCCACCATTGGGGTAGCTCCTTCAAACAGACTGGCCAATCCAGATCTTACCTGGGAAACCACTACCCAGACAAACTTTGGGTTTGATGTGGGACTATGGGGTTCAAAAGTTACTTTGTCACTAGACGTATACAACAAACAAACTACTGATCTATTATTGGATCGGGTGTTACCTTCTTATGTCGGACCTACCGTGGTAGCTCAAAATGTGGGTGAGGTTGAAAACAAGGGATTAGACGTTAATTTGGGTCTAATCCTAATTGACAAAAATGACTGGCACGTTAATTCTACGCTGACAGTTTCCAGAAACGTCAACAAAGTAGTTTCACTGGTTGATGGTGATGAGCCTATAGAGCTAGGAAATATTTACTACACTAATACTTTCCCGGTAAATCCAACCAGGGTAGAGGTAGGCATGCCCATTAGTTCGTTCAGGGGTTATGTCTTTGAAGGTGTCTATCAGACTGGCGAAGAGGATGAAGCCGCACTGTACGGGAAGAAACCCGGGGATGCACGTTATCTGGATGTAAACGCGGATACGTTGATTTCATCAGATGATATAGTAACAGTAGGTAATGGGAATCCGGATTTTACATGGGGATGGAATTGGACGGCATCTTACAAAAGATTTGATCTTAATTTTATTTTGCTTGGGTCTCATGGAAACGATATCTATAATTTTCAAAGGATGAGAATGATGGGATTAGGCGCAGCTCAGTTCCATGCAGTACATGAAGATTACAAAAACCGATGGACACCTAGTAATCCCAGCGAAATCCCTGCAGGAAGAGATGGTACGGAGTTTTTATCTTCTCAGTTTATTGAAGATGGCTCTTTTGTATCTATGAAAAATGTAACTCTGGGATACAATTTTGACCTGGCAAATATCAAGTTTATGCAGGGATTGCGACTGTACATTAGTGCCGAAAATCTATTTATCATAACTGACTATACAGGGTTTGACCCGGAGTCAACTGCCTCTGGAAATTCCGATGTAGACCTTGGTATTGATTACAACGCTTTCCCAATCAATAGGTCCTATTCTGTGGGATTAAAGCTTATCTTTTAATGTGCTTAAACTGAACAAATCATGAATAATATACTAAGATATACCCGACAATTTATTCTGATCATCTTATTAGTCTTTGGATATCAGGGCTGTGTTGATTTGGAGGAGGATGTAAGCGGTGTGCTGTCTCTAGAAAGCTTGAGTGGAGAAGGTGATATAACAGCGGCCTTAGCCCCTATTTATAGAAGTATACTGGAAGCATATAGACATCCCCATAGTGCAGGGGTGCCTACCTATGGTGCTGATGACAGAACCACCTGGTGGGCAGGTAATAAATCCCCGTTAAGAGTGTTTGATCGCTTTGATTATGGAGGTGGAGAAAATTCGGATATTCTCTGGCTGCCCAGGGGCTGGGATAATTATTGGAAGACAATTTATTATGCCAATACCTTAATAGAAGGGCTTAAGACTGCTACAGCTTCGCCGGAGATTATTGATGTTGCCGACGGGGAAGCAAGGTTTTTACGGGCTTTAGCCTATTTTAACCTGGTAAGAACACATGGAAATATGCCCATCTTACTTGATGGCGATGTGCCTACTGGCGAGGAACAACGTGCCACCGTCTTGGATAACTATATACATATTGAACAGGACTTATTGATAGCCGAGCAAAGTCTGCCAGGTCCTGATGCAGTAAAAGCCCCTGGAAGGGCCTCATCTGCCGCAGCAAAGACCTTGCTTGCCGATGTTTACCTGACTTGGGGTGGATGGCCAGTTAAAGATGCCTCGAAACTTCCACTGGCCGCTTCCAAGGCAAAGGAAGTCATCGATCTGGGCTATTTTGACCTATTACCTATTGATGAACTGTGGGAGTTAAGTGGGCAAAATAGCAGAGAGTCAGTATTTTCCGTTCAGTTTTCAGAGGCAGAGGACATGAGAAATGGTTGGCCGGCGGCTACTAGCTTTCATGAGGCTAGGGGTTGGTCAGATGTGTACCCCGAACTTCAGTTCTTCAATGATTTTCCCGAGGGACCACGAAAGGACATGACCTTCTATGTTGACATTCCTCAGCGAGGTGTAGCAGGAGGTCAGATTGTAACCAACGATCCTGCCACAGTACCATGGCAGCAGTCTCAGCGGGAGCACCCCATGTACAAGAAGTTTGCAGTTTCTGAAAACCTAACCTTAGGTAATCGTACTGCCGGGTATCGTGCATTTGAGGTAATACGATATGCGGAAGTACTCCTGATTTTTGCTGAGGCACAAGCTAGGGTCGGTGAGAATGGGGAGTCAATTGAAGCCTTAAACCAGGTAAAACGAAGAGCCATGGGATTGCCATATTTGGATTCAGATCTATCCGTTGACGTCACTACTGCAACGGTTGACGAAATATTGGATGAAAAAGGATGGGAACTTGCTGGGGAATATAAGCGATGGTTTGACTTGATCAGATCTGAAACGCTTGAACGAATTGCGGCTAAGAGAGACCCTGCTGAACATGTGGATTTAGTAAGGCAGCCAACCAAAGCTCAGTATATCTCCCCAATTCCATTCCAGGCAATATCTACTAGTAATCTTCGCCAGAATCCGGAAGGGTTTTCCATAGCAGGTGAATAATAATTAATGCATGTTTAAAAGCAAGTGGGCAGAGATGCCTGCTTGCCTTAAAGATGTTTGTAAGCCACCTTAGAGACTTGAAACAACGCTTAGCAAAAACACTCTTGTTGACGAATATCGATCGTTTAATCTTGATCAGAAGCTATTTCCCCTGGTG
>JBPCUG010000540.1:0-9582 GCA_051011275.1 Cyclobacteriaceae bacterium
TAATAAGCTAAATAGTTCGAACCAATAAGATGCGCTTAAACAAGAGCAATGTCTTAGAATTTTTCAAGTCAACTTTTCTATGGGATCTATTATGTATCATTTTGCTATTTGGCTCTTTTCCTAGTCCTGGACAATCCGCAACCAATGAAATCCTCCTGAAAACGGAAAATGCTTATGACCAAAGCCCTACTATTTTCAGGAATTCAAGAGAGAGTTTTTATTTTCGTCTGGATTCAAAAAAAAGAGTGACAATATCTTTAGGTCTGCTTCTAGGCTTTGGTTCTGCTGAGATGGACTATGACATCACCTCCCCAGCCCCAGGTAATACGAATAGTCCGGTCGTCGGTAGGAACTTTGCCACTAGCTATACCAATGTTCAGTTACAACCTGCTATTTCCTATTCCTACAAAAATCTCGCTTTGGGAGGAACCGTCATATTGACCAAGACAAATGCAACAGACGGCAATCAGACTTTCCGGCGAGAAGCCGGTACCAGCCTGCTTACCAGAAGTTTGCAAAATTGGCCCAACGGCCGCACCTATTACGGTTTCTCAGCAGCATACGATTTCCAATTAGGAGAAAAGGTCGTAATTGCCCCTTTCTTTCAATACTTGTGGTACAATTTTAACAATGACAATTCTTTCGTAACCAATGACCAATTTGCAGACTCTTCATTTCGCTACAACGACTCATTTACTAACCGGCAATCACAAGGATATGGAGCAGTATTCAAAATAGCTTTGAATCAAAGATTTTTATTAGGGGTGGGAGCTGTATACCAAACGGATAAGTTTGACATAAATAAGGGTTTCCTATTAGAGGAGATGGCCAACTTTAAAATGAGTATGAATAGCTTTTATATGGGTACCAATGTAAGCATGACCCTTTTGAAATAAACCAGTGTCTGCTTGGAATAGATTACTCATGCGCTAGTTGCCTTTACAAATAGCAAAATAAGGACCTATCAAAAAGCTCTCTAGAAAGTGGTAAAACATCACCTAAGGAATAATATAACCAGAGGACGCAAGTTAGTTTACTCCTACCACATTATTAAAAAGTAAGACCACCTCAATGTACTTGAGGTGGCCCTTTTCATCGGTATTTTAAACTATTGTTTGGTTAAAACATAACCAGCACCACCATTATCCCATGGCCCTAACCCGAAAGCAACCTCATTAATACTTGGAAATGTGATTGTCTGGTTGTCAGGATCATAAGTTCCTGTACCTCTCCAGCTTACGCCAAATTGCTTGGTGCCATTAAGATTAATGACATTACACACATCATTAAAAGCACCTGAAAGTGTCAAACCTCCAAAGGTTCCATAAAATCCTGTGTCAAAATCCAGATTAAAGTTATCCATGTCATACTGCCCTCCACCTAAATCAGTGACATTTATAGTATATGTAGTGTTTGACGCTGCTACGAATACATCCCAAGCTCCGGCGGGTATAGCGGATGGACAAGCTATAGACCAACTGTAACTACATCCTCCAAAAGAAGGCTGGGCTGGTTCATTACAAAGATCGGAGTTAAGGGCCGTTGTCAATGTTCTGCCATCGGCAGTATTGATCGGGAAGGTGAACAGAAATCCGTCTCCAACTTCCAGGCTATCCACCGAATCGAACCCTAAGGCCACCGCCGCCTCAGTAGCACTAAAGCTAACTGTGCTAGGAAATGAAGTAATACTTGCCACTGCTATTGGATCGTACACCAAATCCTCAAATTCATTTTTGAAAGGATTAAATACTGCATCCTTTTCAGTGAAAGTCATCATTACGTCCACTGAGTTAACATCGGTAACACCGAATCCATCCACATCCAAGTCAAACTCTATTGCTTCATTGGCAAAATCTGTGCTTAGAAAATTAAAGAAGTTTAAGTCCGGATTGGGTGTAACCATAGTTACCGCTCCGATAATACTGGGATCATTCACATCTGGGGCCGGGATCAACGAATCATCCGAACATGAGCCCAGCAACAGGGACACACAAAATATGGGTAATATATATTTACGTATATCTTTCATAATTAATTCATTCAGTTTTATCGATTAATTAACATCCCAAAAGATAGGCTCTGACAACAATGGTGCAGGGTCGGGTGCATTTGGGTTTGCAGTCAACTCATCCACAGAATAAGGAAATCGCAATGGAAATGGTCCTTGCGGCGCCAAGCTGGTAGGAAGGTCGGCCGGGAATCCGGTTCTTCTTATATCATTATAAGATTCGAATCCGTTGCCAAATTCTGCAAAATATTTCTCCTCGATAATTACGTTCAAAGTCACATCTTCGCTACTTGCGTTATCAAAGTCAGCTTCACGATCCGCCATGTAGGCATCGACCTCATCCTGATCCATGGGTACAGCATTAGCACCTTGTACTGACAAAGAAAAGTCACTGACGTGCTCCATGGATTCCGAGATGCCTTCCAAGAACAAAGCCTTGGTGTCTCCGGTGGCTCCTAACACTAAAGCCGCCTCAGCAAGCATGAAAGCTCGCATAGAACTGGTCAACCATGGAGTTATACCTGCTCCCTTACCGCCCAAATCAATAGTCCTCTCCTCTCTCGCATCGTCGTCATAAGAGCCTCCTATAGGATACACTCCGAAAGTAGCCCTGATTTCATTATCTCCAGGAATCCCAGAGGGGTCACCGTGGTCCCTACCTAATAGTCCGTCGGCTTCCGGATCAGCAGAAATAAGATTCCAAAAAGCGCAGTCTGTTCTAGAACTACATGGTGTAGTATCAAAGGTGAGTCCATCAAACGTTCCTTGACGGTAGATATAATAGCGGATCCTGGGATCATTCTTGGAATGTAACTTCCACATAAAATAATTATCCATGTAAAAGTCTTTATCTCCTGAGTTACCGTATTCCTGTTGATACATCGGATGACGGTTAAGTGGATTATCCGATTCACCCCAGACAAATGTGAAGTTCTGTGAATTTGATGAAATCAACAGGTCTTCGGTTATCAAGGCATTGATCTCAGTGGTAGCGCGACCGGGATCTACCATTCTCGTGTTTAAAAGCATTTTCAGCTTAATGGTATTTGCGGCCCGCTTCCAATTGGTATACTGAGCAGTGCCGGAGCCTCCGCCATATACCAGGTCGCTGGCAATAGCTTGCTCGCCTCTTGCCAGAGCAGAGTCGAGATTGACTTTGGCATCGTCCAACATAATAAAGATATTATCATATACCGATGCGTCATCATCAAAAGCCGGGAACAGATTGTTCTCACCATCCAATGCCTCGGTAAAAGGAATATCTCCCCAAAGATCTACAGCAAGTCCAAATAAGTAAGCCATCTGTACCTTGGCAATACCCTGAAATCCGACCTTGTCTTCAGCTTCTCCTTGACTTACTATCTGGGAGAACTCTTTTAGTGAACGAGCAAATATGGCATCCCAATCGTTCGGATATTGGGAAGTATTTACATTGTATGCGCTTTCACCCAAATCGTAGAAATGGCGTGAAAATATGGAGGCATCTTCCCAAGCCACCCTGGTGGTCCCCCAAGCAGCTCCTAGCTGTGCTCCTGGTAGTAGTAAGTCCAAAGAAGCTTCAATAGGGTTGTTAGGGTTGTCATTGATATTCAGAAACTCCTCACCGCATCCAACTCCCATAAACATCAACAACGGGACTATGATATATAACTTGAATTGATTTATTCTTTTCATAATTTTGATCTTTTGAGTAATGAGCTTCATCTAGAAAGTAAGACTAATATTCACCCCATACCTTTTGGTAGTAGGAATGATACCAAAGTCCACACCCTGAGCATTTCCACTTTGGAAAGGATTCAATCCATCAACATTTCCTGCACCAAGCGAATTGGTCTCAGGATCGAAGTTCAGATCATCGGGGAAATTGAGGGCCTTAAACCAGAGGTTACGCCCGGTAAACGCGATACTTGCGGATCCAAATGGTGTTTTTTCCAACAGTGTTACTGGAAGATCGTAGGACAAAGTCACTTCTCTCAATCTTACGGTAGAAGCATCAAAAACTGAGAACTCGGCTGGACCTGCTGATCCGAAAGAGTTAATAAAGAACCAGTCATTCACTGTCAATTGAGTACCATTAGGAATGGTACTTCCGTTCTCGTCCAAAACAGCCGTTTGGGTTCCTGGGTCGCCTACCACTCCGGGGATGACCAAGGTAATTCTGCGCCCATCCGGATGACTTGGTATAGTTCCTGGAACCAGTCCTCTACCATATATCTGATTGTAGGTAGCAGAGAACATATCACCACCTTTTCTATATTCAAACAGAGCATTAAGTGATATACCTTTCCAACTGAAAGTATTATTAACATTCAAGATGAAATCAGGATTGGGATCTCCGATTACTTCGAATTCTTGTGCAGTAATCAACTTGCCGGTACTAGGATCCACTAATAAATCACCAGCATCGGAACGTACAGCTACATCACCTTTTAATTGTCCATAAGGTTGTCCGGCGATGTGAACCACCTGTACGTCATTACCAAATCCATTTATAAAGACTTCGTCCAACCCTTCGATCAATTCCACCACCTCATTTCGATTTCGAGTGAAGTTGCCAAAGACATTCCAGCTAAAACCATTAGCTAAGTTGACCGGTGTAATATCCAAAGAAGCTTCAATCCCTTTATTGGTTACCTCACCTATATTCACCACCGCGGCGGTGAATCCTGAAGTGGGAGGAGTGGTAATTGGTACAATCTGATCAGTTGTATTACGGTTATAGTATGTGAAATCAGCTTTTATGCGATTATCCCAAAAAGTTAGCTCCGTACCGATTTCCCATTCTTTGGTAAACTCAGGAGTAAGAATAGGATTCCCCAAAGTATTAGCTACGGTTTGGGTATTTATAGTCCCGCCAGTGGTAATAAATGGCTCGGACAGGCTTGCGATATTATTGCCAAGGCCAGTGCCGTTAGTAAAGAAGTTGGATAACTGGGTTTGATAAGGATCTGGATCACTACCCACTCTAGCCCAACCGGCTCTAAGTTTACCTGAATTGAGAATATTATTTTTTAAATTCAGGGCCTCGGTGAAAATTAAAGAACCACTTACCCCACCATAAAAATAGCTGCGTTCGTTCTGCGGCAAGGCAGAGGTCCAGTCATTACGCCCGGTAAGGTTGAGAAATCCCCAGTCTTTATAAGAAAAAGAAAGGTCGGCATATGCTGCTTGATAAGAACGCTCGAGAACCCCGCCACCAAAAGGTATTACACTTTCGGTATTGTCCAAATCGTTAATCCCCCTTACAATAATACCGCTGGCTTGGAAAGCTTGTCGCTCTCTTTCGCGCTTATTGGCATTATATCCCACAATGGCCCGTAAGCCTATATCTTCACTTAAATCCCTGGTTATTGTTACCAGCAAGTTGGCATCCAACTCACGATAGTTGATGTCATCCTGGATGATTTGCCCATTAGGAGCCACGTTGGTGGAAACTGGCAAAACATTTAGATTTTTCTGATTGTAGGCATTAAATCCACCTTTCCAGGTAACATTCAACCAATCGGTTATATCATATCCAAAGGACAAAAAACCGTAGTAGCGATCCACGTCGCTGGTGTGCGGTGCATTGTTAGCCAAGAATATGGGATTATCATTATCGGGGCGATAAAAAGCTTGATCACCGTTGGCATCTTGAGACGGATATCCTATAACATCCACATTAGGTGGCGTATATAACAATCTTTCGGTAACCGAAGCGCCAGTGGTAAATAATCCAGCGGAAGGAGGAGATGTTAGTTCACTTCTAACAAAGTTAAAACTACCACTTACAAACAAACCGTTATCCAACTGCACATTTCCACCAAAGTTCATACCTGTACGCTTGCTTTCATTATTGGGCACGATACCTTCCTGCGTAGTTCTAGAAATTCCTCCACTGAAGTTAGCTTTTTCTCCACCACTGGCTACATTCACAGAGTAATCCCAAACATTACCGGTTTGTAAGAATCGCTCCGGAGTGTTGAAGGGTTGAAGTAATACCGAATCGCTAGCAAACTCTGGAAAATATGGAGAACGGTTAGGGTTGTTGTAGCGATCGTACGGGTGCCGAACATAAGGTCGGCCGGTTGCCGGATCAATACTAAGAATTAAATTAGCATTATTACTTACGTCCCATTCTGGCTGGTCGGTATCAAAAGATGCCCCCCAAGTTCCAAAATTACCATCTACATACTTAAAGTTGTTTCCTTGAGTGTAACGGGTTTGATAATCCGGAAGGTTTGCTACTTCCTCCTGATTGTAAGAAGCGTTAACTGTGACTTCCAATCCCTTTTTACCTCCCTTTCTACCTGCTTTAGTAGTAACTACAATGACTCCGTTAGAAGCTCTGGATCCATATAATGCAGCTGCGGCTGCACCTTTCAACACTGTTATAGACTCAATATTATTTGGATCTAGGTCAAACGAGCGGTTAGAAGCTGTCGTTCTATTTGAGAAGCTTTGTTGCGTATAGGTAGTGTTATCAAAAGGGATGCCATCCACTACAAACAGGGGCTGGTTGTTACCCAATAAAGAAGAGTTTCCCCTGATAGTAATGTTTGTTCCTTCTCCCACGGCCCCACCGGAACCGATAATATTTACTCCGGGAATTTTTCCTTGAAGGCTTCTGACAATATCTGGTTCAGCTTTTTGGGCGATCTGTTCACTTTTCAAGTCAGTTACGGCATACCCAAGAGCTCTTTTCTCCCTTTCAATACCGATGGCAGTTACAACCACCTCACCAAGTTGTTGTACATCAGTAGCCATTTCAATATTAATTACTGATCGTGACCCTATATTTATTTCCTGCGACTGCAGGCCAATAAAAGAAAAGACCAAGACTGTTTGGTCTCCTGGGACAACCAGACTGTAATTACCGTCAATATCGGTAACGGTTCCAGTAGTCGTTCCTTTTACCACAACATTCACTGCGGGTAAAGATTCACCATCTTCAACAGATAGCACCTGACCAGAAACGGTTCTTTCCTGTGCTTTTGCCTGATGTATTAACAACATGAGGAAAAAGCAACTTACAACTAGTAGTTTTGCTTTCATAGAATTAGTTTTTAGTAGAATAATCGATTCTTACATCTGGGATGAGATACCCTGAATTGATGTGGCTTCAATTTGGGGATAATTAACACCGTATGGTATCCCCTATTTATAGGGAATTCAGTGCAAATTTTATTTGGTTTTTAGCCAAAACGTGCGAATATAATTTGGATTCAGATGTAACGATTATTGTGGGGTCTATTGCCATTACCTGCACTTTGGGTAAACAAGTATTCTGAAAAAATCGTGTACTAGCCTCAATACTTTAAAAATAAGGATTGCAGAATTGGCTAACGACTATTAACCTTTGGTCTGCTTATGCTTTTTACAAATCTCTATATGATACTGATCAAAACAAATAACTAACACATTTTGGGTCAAGAAAAGTAAGGGCCGGAGTAACGAATCGAGGAGGCGTTGTTATCTTAGACGACTCTTATAGCGCAAAATAAAAGCGGTATCGGCACTCTCATATCGGTAAAAATCAAAGAATTCACCTCCCTGATTCGAATTTAGCTGCTACCTCCTTGAGATGATTGTTTATTGGACGTTATTCCAAAACCACTACCACCAACTGTGTTGGTATCCTTAGTATGAGATATCCCCCGAGCTGAACAGTTACCAATCCCCCAGTAAACCCTAAATCCATCATCTTAACTTGTTTAACAGATTCCGAAATACTTCGTGGTCATGCAAACTTTGGAACGCTACCTCTCCCTTAAGAAGGTCAAAGTCTTTCAGCCCATATTCGATTGCCTGTTGTAGTTGCTGCAATGCGGTTTCGACAGAGCCTACCCTAGCATAACTACGGGCTAGTCTATAATGGGGATACCTTTTGTTTGGGTGAATCTGAACCCATGCCTCATCTATCATTATGGCACGTACATAGTCGCCTTTAGCGTAGTAACTGTTCCCGGTCTCCACACACCGTCGCCATATAAGATCAATCATCCTTTTTCCTATAAGTTGATTGGCCTTGATCTTACTGCTCGACAGCCTTTGCAAGTACCGGGATTCATTATTCCACCACTCTGTATTTCTAAAATGTATTGTATCTTGGATATCGCCAATACTTATACCTTTAAAAGCCTGCAAATATCGTTCGATCAGCATATCTTCTTTTAGGAAAAGTTTCTCATGCTGCTTTGCATCCTTTTTAAAAGCTTTGTCTTTAACTAACAGCATCAGCTCTTCTTTGGCTATCCCTATATTCTGTAATCCTTCAAAATCCTGGATCAATTGATCATAGCTTTTTGATGCCAGGTAAAGAGCACCTTCTTTTTTAAGACCTCTTGCTTCTTCAATTCTTTTGTCAAAATATGAGCGGATGCTATTAGGGAGTTTTGCTCCGTGGTTAATAGATCTTAATTCTAACCATTCAATAGCTTCATTAGCAGTCTCTGGTGGCGGCCATTGGTGCCCTCCTTCAAAGGTTAAAAGGCGATTCCTAATTTGCATACTGTCAAGTAGTCCTTTGACTTTATGTAACTCCATAAAATTCATATCCTTATCACCGACTATACCTAAATAGGAATAGCTGCTTTTTGGGGTAGGCTGGTATTCAAGCGGATTAGGCAAACCTGCACCACAGGCTAGAACTCCCGATATATGATCATATTTTTCTGCTATCGCTAGGGCCGCTCTGGCTCCACCCGAAAATCCTGAGGTATAAATACGAGCAGAATCTAACGAGAACCTTTTACCAACATCTTGAAACATTGCATGTGCAGCATCAAATACTAACTTCCAGGAACCATTTCTTGCATTGTTGGAGGCTACAAGTATGTATCCATAATTTTCAGCCGCTTCCATAAAATGGATCAATGGCAAGGTGCCTCGAGCTGCCGGCTCGAAAAAGTAAATCACCGGCCAATCAAGTCTATCATCATAGTGGGTTGGCAAGAACAAGGCGTAGCTTTGGTTGTGGTCGGATTGACAGTGTACAGAGTCAATGATGGATCCCGCAATGATTTGCTCATTTTCCTGACCTATCACTGATGAAATTACGTTCTGTAGAATGACCCAGCAGCAAATTCTTAATATTAATTTTTCAAAAACTAAGGGGCTACCACTAATGGCTACCAAATTAGTATTGATTAGAAATTACGGAATTATAATGATGCAAAATTTTTATCAGGTCTTCTTTTCGCTTCCACTTCAGTTTCTCGTTCTTGGCCCAGGCCTCTACTGCAAAGGCTTCTTTAAAAAATTCCCAAAAAGCAAAATCCTTTTTTGGCAGTTGATAAACATTGATACCTGATACCAGATACATAGACTCAACTTTGGTGTAACTATCTGCTTTTTCACCCACGTCAAGAGCAGGCACGTAGTAGCTCTTTTTCAGCTTGAGATCTATTTTCGAAAAAAATCCTATACCAGCATTACTAGGTTTTACCAGAACTTCATAAAACCCGGACAAGGGTAATTGATCTAGCAGATAACCATCAGAATTAATGTACTGAATGATTCGTTGGTCCTGTGTTTTTAGCTGGAAGGAATAAACATTGCCAGCATTTAAGGTATTGTTCTTTTGACCTATGAGA
>JBPCUG010000541.1:0-2734 GCA_051011275.1 Cyclobacteriaceae bacterium
AGTTTATACAATAAAATACTTGGCTCATTGGTAGGCTCGGCTATTGGCGATGCTATGGGGGCACCAACAGAGATGTGGAACCGAGAGGACCGACAGACATCGTATGGCTATGTCAAAGCCCTCGACCCAAGTTTTATTGATCCTTCTCCCGAAGGTCTTTGGGATTTCCATTTGCCATCAGGTACCACTACCGATGACACTCGATGGAAATTCCTAGTAGGCAGTTATGTTACGAAGCAGCTACCCTCCTTCTATCAACCGCAAGGACCGGATCCTTATTTATTTGCAAAACATATCCTAACCACTTACCAAAATGAAGTGCGTCGTTTAAAAGACACACCAGGATATGATCCGGTAGACATAGAAGGAAACATACGCCGCATGGCCTGGTTACAAGAGTGGGCCCAGGTAGCGGAACCATTTGCTGCCAAGGACCTTGAAGGTTACACCAATGCCTTGCATCGTTTCTACGGTGGTGAATTGCTATGTGCCGGAATGTTATATGCCCCTGCGATAGCCCTACCCTATCCCGGGCATCCGGAAAAGGCTTACCAGGCATCTTATCGGCTGGGCATATTTGATCAGGGTTATGCCAGGGATATTACCGGCCTCACTAGCGCTCTGGTGTCTGCTTCTCTTCCCTATGAAGCTACACCCGAATCTATTATGGAAGTATTTCGAAGGGTGGATCCCAACGACTATTTTCGACGACGCCTCTTTGGTCGTGTGGCCTTTAGGACCTATCAGGAAGCCCAGCGGATCAATCAAAGGGCAAAGGAAATTGCTGAATGTCCCGAAGGTAAAATTGCTTTACCGATCATAAATGGAGATTCCTTAAGGACCTGCCAGCTGGAATATGCATTCAATAGACTTGATCAGCAAAACCAGGACGCACCGGCACATGCACAAGAGATCTTGTTGGTGGCTGTAACAGCTATTTTATATAGTGACTTTGACTTCCAATCAAGCATGGAGTTTATCACCAATTATGGCCGGGACAACGATACTTCTGGCGCCGTGGCCGGAGCCATTTTGGGTGCCTATCACGGTTTTGATGAGCTTCCCGGATCTTTGAAGCAACAGGTACTTGAAACCAATCGGATTAACCTGGGTATTGATCTAGAGGTGCTGGCCGCCACTATAACGGATAATATCAAAAGGGCAGCTGAGCTGCAGTTTTTGTAGGAGTTGTTACAGGTTGTGTGTTGGATAAGCGAGAGGTTGTAAACACCAACTTATATTTTTTAATCATCAACAATGAGCCAAAAGAAACTAACTGAAGTAAACTGGGGCATCATCGGTGCCGGTGATGTCTGCGAAGTAAAAAGCGCACCGGCCATGAACCTGATTGAGGGATCCAAATTGATAGCGGTCATGCGGCGGAATGCCGAGAAAGCAAGAGATTACGCACAAAGACATAAGGTATCCAAATGGTATGACCAAGCAGATAAACTGATCAATGACCCGGAAATAAACGCCATTTATATCGCTACACCACCCGATTCGCACCAAAGCTATACCCTCCAGGCTGCAGCGGCTGGCAAACCAGTGTATGTGGAAAAGCCTATGGCCAGAAATTACAAAGAATGCGTGGAAATGATCGAAGCATGCGAGCAAGCGGGTGTGCCTCTTTTTGTAGCCTATTATCGAAGGACACTGCCAAATTTTTTAAAAGTGCAATCACTACTAAATGAAAATGCGATTGGAGATGTTCGCTTAGTAAATATAAAACTGTACAAAGCAATTGATCCTTCTGATAGCCCAGACAACTGGCGCATTTTACCGGAGATAGCCGGGGGTGGATATTTCTATGACCTGGCCAGCCATCAACTGGATCTCCTGGATTATCTTTTTGGGCCGATTATTGAAGCCCATGGCATCGCTGGCAATCAGGCAGACCAATACCCAGCTGAAGACGTTGTGGTAGGATCTTTTAATTTCGAAAGCGGTGTAATGGGCCAGGGCACATGGTGTTTTACTACTGCTGAAAACCTAGAGGAAGAAATTACTACCATTGTAGGAAGCAAAGGGCAAATTTCCTTTTCCTGTTTTGGCGATCCTACGGTGATTTTAGAAGTAACTGGCAAGGAAAAGGAAGTGTTTTATTTTGAAATGCCAAAGCATATCCAGCAGCCTCTCATCCAAACGGTGGTTGATAGTCTCTTGGGAAACGGCGCCTGCCCAAGCACCGGTATATCAGGCGCAAGAACTAACAAAATAATGGAATTGCTGTGCCAACCCACACAGTCAACCATATCCTTTTAGTAAATTTTTGCTAGCAATAAATTTGCTTTTCAATAACAAACCTTAAATTGTTCTTCGATACATATTTAGTCCTGCGCTGATGAACAAAAACAAATGTTATCCCTTCTCATTACGGGGCTTACAGATTGGATTTTTTACTTTACGCCATTCACGGATCATTCAGTGTGCTGATCCTTGTTGTCCATCATTTTACTTCGAAGGAAGCAGCCTAAGAAAATGGTAATCGATCAGAATATAGAACTCACTCACCTTACCGATTCCTTGGATCTGTTTTGGCAGCTTTCCGGTGAAAAAATACTTTCTATTGAACAAAGTTTTAACACTAGCAAGGGTGCGCCCGTCATTACTCAAGCAGGAAAGTATGTAGCACAAGGTTGGACCGAATGGACACAAGGATTTCAATTTGGTTCAGCCATTTTGCAATATGATGCAAGCGGCGACGATGCATTTTTGCAAATTGGAAGAGATA
>JBPCUG010000542.1:0-5246 GCA_051011275.1 Cyclobacteriaceae bacterium
TTTTTGTTCCCAACCCATTGGTAATATTAAGGCTCCAGAAACTATTTCTATCTATGGCGATATCTGCATCCTTTCCGGTAGTGCCATATAGTAATCCAGAGTTATCAAAGCCGAAACCTTCCATATCGTTGGCAGTTGTCACCGTTCCGATTGAGGTGGCTACTCCGGTAGTCCGATCAATTTCAACCAATTCATCGTTGTTGCCATTTATATTGGAAATCGCAAAAATGGAGCGATTAATAGGATTGTATGCTATATCGTCGATATCACCCAGCACGCCACTTACTACTACATAATCGACACCGGTTCCAAAGGCATCAGGTACATGTTGTCCTGTTTGACGATCAATCATGATTAGTAGGTCTAGATTGTTGCCATTTTCACGCACCGTTCCAAGTAAATGCCGGCTAATGGGATCAAAGGTGAGGCCATCTACATCATCAAAAGAGATAGTGCCTAAACTGCCATCTCCAGAGCCGATAGTATTGGCTGCAGGAGCAAACATACCAGTAGCAAGATCGATGTAACCCAATTGGTTTGCATTTATGGCAAACAGGGTATCTGCTCCTGGGCCAAAGGCAATTGTTTCTACTAGAAAAAACCCAGCACCAAGCGCGCCAATTACAGTAGATGATCCGGTGGCTTTATCAACCCTGGCCAGCAAACCGGGGTCCCCATTTCTAAACACTTGATTTTGGGCAACTACATAACAGAAATTTTCCAAATCATTGACCAGCAAAGTCACGGTAGCCATGGTATTTCCTCCGGCCCCGTCATCAACTGTGTAGGTGAAGCTAGTAGTTCCGGTGAAACCAAGCGAAGGTGTATAAGTAAAAGATCCATTGGATTGATCAACAATCAGCATTCCGGCTATTCCAGTATCGTCAACTCCGGTAATAGCCGGTACGGTACCAAGAGAGGTAGTATCATTGGCAGAAAGACCAAATTCCAGAGGCACTGAAAGTGGTACATCGGTTAATGTATTGTAGGCATCATCAACTGGATTGAAAGGTTGAGCCAAAGTTGTGGCAACACACCCCAGCAGCAATACTATTGTGCCTAGTATCTTGAAGTATTTCTTAGTCATATTTTTAATATTTTCATTTCTAGTCGCCAAGGAGCAGATTTTAACCAGATCGACTTACAAACAAAATCCTTAGTAATAAATGCCGGGAAGCTAGTGGCATTAGAATTGAGTTTAAAAAATAGGTTGGCGCTTTTACCACAATCTCAATTGTAAATTGTAACAGATACCTAACTCTGGATTCCAAAGTAATAAAAAATTGAAAAGTTCTATATAAATATTTGCAAATTCCCGTTGAGGAACAAATATTACCTATTTTTTTGTTCACCCCCGTCAAGGCCAATGTTCCACAGATGGCTGATCCGTTAAACAAAGCAAACAAGATGGTGATTATGTATTTCTAAATGGTAAATTTTCGATCAAAAACTTACACCTATCGATTAGGGCTATTTTTGGTGGGACAGCTGATCAAAACCAGGCACGGCACAATCGGCTGAGTCAAATATGAAGACAATCTCGAATAATTGGTGCTTCATTGCGGACATCGCTAATTCCAGCTGCGTTTCTACAACGGGTTTTTTGGATTTCAGCCTTGAGTTTTACGGTGCATGCAAGTAATCTTCGTTCCATTGCTTCGATTCAATAAGCCCATGCTTGACAGCATATAGTACCATTCCAGCGGTATTTTTTGCCCCGATCTTACCGAGTATTTGTTTTCTGTAACCTTCTATAGTGCGGGCGCTGCGATGGAGCTTTTTTGCAATCTCGGCATTAGTATGTTGCAAACAGATCATCTTTAAAATTTGCAATTCCTTCTTAGTGAAGTCTACCTCAGCTTCGAAGGAGGGTTTGATTTTCCCCTGGTTCAGTATGGTATTGCGCATAACGCTCACCACATAGTTGTTAAAACAGAATCCGTCTTTCATAACCGTGAGTATGGTGTTCTCCATCTCCTCCGGATCAGCATTCTTAAGTAGGTAACCGTTCACACCAAGCTCCACTAAATGGATAATAAATTTTTGATTGTCGTACATGGTTAAGACCACGATCTTAATATCCGGATAGTGCTTCTTTACATATTCGGTTACCTCTACCCCGTCCATTAGTGGCATTTTCAAATCCAACAAAATTAGATCCGGAGGTTTTTGCTTAATAGTCTTTAGTAGCTCCTTGCCATTTCCTGCCTCGCCGATCACTCTGATATCCTGCATATCTTTAAACATGCTAATAAGCCCTTTGCGAAAAAGGCTGTGATCGTCAGCAATGGTAATTTTAATCTTAGTCATAGTGTGGTTTGGTTTGATGGTTCAATAAGGTAATTCAATGCTAACTGTAGTTCCCTCAGCTGGCTTACCTCGGTAGGTAATTTTTCCCCCTAGCATATTCAATCGGCTTTCAATACTTTTCAGTCCTATGCCAGTGTTACCGTTTACTTTTGAGATGTCATCTAAAGAAAAACCGCTGCCGTTGTCTATTACCAACAATCTAAGCTCCTGATTGGTGAGCCGCAGCTTGATATCAATTTTTGTAGCTCCGGCATGTTTAATAATGTTATTGCATAATTCCTGTACCACCCGATAGATAGCCAACTCATCTCTCCGTTCCAAAGGTATTGATTCGCCATCGCAATCGAAAGAAGTAAATATAGCTGTGGAGGCATTGAGTTTATTGGCGAGTTCCTCCAAGGCGTGGATCAAGCCAAAGTTTTCAAGGGTCACCGGAAGTAGGTCCTTTGATATCCGTCGTACATTATCGATGGTTTCGTCAATCAAGGATTTGGTCTCGCGTGTCATTGCCTTGAACTGTTGTTGCGGTTGATGGTTCCGCTCAATTTGACTGACACTTAATCTAATGGCCGAAAGCATGGCCCCAACCTCGTCGTGAAGATCCTGGGCAATGCGTTTGCGCTCCTTTTCCTGCCCGTGGATGGTCGCTTTTAGCAGCTCACGTTGGTACTCGGCTTGGATCCTTTGCAGGTTTAGTTGGTGCTTGATCAGTTTCTTTTGGTAGATGAAAACAAACAACACTACCGCCGCAGCCAGCAACAGCATACCCAAGGTACCTACTATAAGAAAGAAGGAGATGTTCATGTCTGCGGTCGCATCCATAAGGCAACAGTAAATAGTAGGTTTTTACAAATATTTGCAATGGAATTAATGGAAAATGCCACCAGCAAGATCCCTTCGTCATGCTCAAGCAGATAGGTGCTAGTAATAAACAGGAAAAAGGTGCCAGCAAAATAAATCAGGAAACCAGAGGAAACCCAAAACATCGGTTCTCTATGGATCGCCTTGATGGATGTATTGTTAAAGGCTTGGTAAAACCAAACTAAAGTTATACCAATGATTAACAGTCCTTCGACACTTCGAATGTAAGAACTTAGATTCTTTGCTCCCTCACCAAACAAAACATTTAATACTAGAAATATGGCGAAGGCAATTGGAATAAATATTATTAGTCTTTTCCAAATGGAATCTGCAAAGACCTTGCGATAAAGAATAGTAATTAGAGGAAGTTCGATTAACATAAATAGAGGAATTAGAAATACATTAGTATTTCCGTAAGATGCCAATGTAAACATGGTCACCTCAACTACAGCTGAAATCACCAATAACAAGAGCAAAATTTTTAGGTATAGTTTTAATTCCTTAAAGCGGGCTAGGCCGAAAATTAAAGGTAACAAAACAGCAAATGTCGATACAGAAGCTAATGTATATGATAAGCTTGTCCAATCAGTACGACCCAAATTTACATACATCTGACAAATGTAAACATCAACCTAGTGCAACCGGCAATCTTGATTATAATTAGATTTGTAACAATAATACGTATCTGGCAATGCAGCCAGAAAAGCAAAGTTGACGCTAGGAAATTACGCCAAATAAGGAAGATTAAAAAGAAACGTGTAAGGTTCGTGAACCTATTTAAATTTATTAAATACTTAAGTATTTGATGAATAATGTTTTAATCATTACGTACCGTATTTATACGTGGCTATTTAAGTATTTTTACTTATGTATTATTAATAGCAAAAAAGACCCCCGTAAACTGGGGGCCTTTTTTGAAAAAAAAATATTACTTGCTAGCAGAAAGCAATGCACCGCCAGTCGTGATAGGGTTACCCGCGACAGAATGGTTCATGAGGAGGGTGCCATTTTGGTCGGCCGCCACCAATAAGATTTGCCCTCGTCCATCGAGATCAATAGCCTGAGCAAAATACAAGCCGTTCACATTCTCATAATCCAAAATACTATTGATAATTTGGCTCCCATACGTGGCTGACTGTATTTGCGATGGTCGATTAGCCCGATGTTCTTTTATCCATTGTTCTGCAAGGGATTGTTCAATGGGTCCTCCAATGTTTTTTATGTCTTGGCTAGGGGCATATTGATCATCATCCGGATCACCACAGAAAGGGGGACATGGCATACTGGTATCATAAGCGCGTCCCAGTTCCTCTCCATTTTCGTTGGCCGCATAATAAACTAACTTTGCCACCCCATTTTCATCCATTCCGTTGAAGATCTTTAACCCTTCAGCACCTTCCTGTGCAAGGATCTCTCGTATAGTTTGCTTGCCATATAGATGTCCAAAGATTTTATCCGGATTTTCAAATTCGAAATTTGCCATCCACTCCTGGGCTTCATCAGCTGCAACAAACGCTCCGATATCTTGTACGTTTAACTGTGCATAAGCAGCGCCGCCAACTGCAATTAAAACTGTGCAAAGGATAGCCTTTGCCATTAGCAGAAACTTTTTGTTTAAAGTTGTCATGATTAAAAGTTTAGTGAAAAATATTATTTGACAGGAGCAAGGTAGAGCCATTGAAGGCCTTAAAAAATAGGGGTGTAAGGTTGGTTGCAACTTTACGTAATTGCCTATAAATGATTACTTTACGAGCGAGATTTTACCAGCTAAAGCTGATGTTTTTATGGGTTTGAAAGTTGCGTAAAAACCCCTGAAAAATTCCGTATAAATACGGTTGTAATATTTATGAAGAGTTGTGTTTACTGTTATTTGGCTTTACCACCAAATAGTACTTTTTTCTTTTTTAATTGCACCCGTTTTTAAAATAAAATGATGAAGGGGGTAAAGATTGATTCCACAAAAGATTGGTTTTTATGTAATATCTAAATAGTAAATGGACTAAATCACGAGAAATGGGGGATTCAATTTGCAGGCAATTGTAGAGGCAATTTGAGCGGATGTTACTCTAACAAAG
>JBPCUG010000543.1:0-6304 GCA_051011275.1 Cyclobacteriaceae bacterium
AACTCTTTATGTATATCCTGGGTACCACAAATAAACCGTACCGACGACATACCATACCCGTGGCTGTCAATCGCAGCTTTAGCTGCAGCAATTACCCTTGGATGTGACGACAACCCCAGGTAGTTATTTGCACAAAAGTTTATCACCTCAGCACCGCCTTCAATTTTTATAACTGCACCTTGCGGGCTGGTAATGATCCGCTCCTCTTTGTACAGGCCGGCACTCTTGATCTCCGAAAGCGTCTGGGCTAGTTGTGGTTTTAGGGTATCAAACATTATCCTGGGTTTTTTGCAAATATAGAAAAGCTATGTCAAATCGGCGACTAACATATCTTCACGGTTTGAGCGGTCATATTGGCCAGTCTGCTTGAAATTTGTAATTTCGCCGATGACCATTTCAATATCAATGGCCATAACGATAGGTGGCAAAACAACTGTAACAACGGATAATGGAGAAAATACTGGTGATAGGAGCTTGTGGGCAATTAGGGTCTGAGTTAACCCTGGCCCTAGTCGAGCTCTATGGAGCAGAACACATTATTGCTACCGATATCAGTCAACCCTTACCCTTATTTGATAAGCTTTACTTTGAATCCTTGGATGTTCTGGACCAGAACCGGTTAGACAAGCTGATAGATGACCACCATGTTACCCAAATTTATCATCTGGCCGCTGTCTTATCAGCTACTGGAGAGGCCAGACCCAGATGGGCCTGGCAGCTCAATATGGATGGCTTACTAAACGTGCTGGAGGTAGCTAGGCTTAAGTCTATCCAAAAAGTTTTTTGGCCCAGTTCAATTGCAGCTTTCGGTCCAAACACGCCGAAGGCAAATACACCCCAAAATTCGGTTATGGATCCTAGTACCGTGTACGGGATAAGCAAACTATCAGGGGAATTGTGGTGTAAATACTACTACGACAAATTCCAACTGGATGTCAGGAGCTTACGATACCCTGGTTTGATCAGCTACAAGACCGCTCCAGGGGGAGGCACCACAGATTATGCGATCGATATCTTTCACAAAGCGATAGCAGCAGTACCCTTTGAATGCTTCTTGGAGCCAGATACACGCCTGCCGATGATGTACATGCCCGATGCCGTCCGAGCTACTATTGAGCTAATGCAAGCGCCTTCGATCAACATTCTAGAACGGACTAGCTATAACTTAAGCGCGTTGAACTTTTCCCCAAAGGAGCTAGCGAATGCCGTAAGTGAGCAAGTTCCCGGTTTTGAAATCATATATAAACCTGATTATAGACAGCAAATCGCTGCATCCTGGCCACAAAGCATCGATGATCAAGTGGCTAGGGACCAATGGGGCTGGCAACCCGAGTTTGATCTAACGACAATGACCTCAGATATGTTGGAAAATTTGAAAGAACTAAGTAGCTCCAGTCCAAGATAGCCTGAATCCTCTAAATTGAACATTTGATTTCTACTAGATAGTTGCCTTTACTAAGCCAACTATTATCTTTGAAAAAAATCCATAAAACATGACGGCCTTCGATAACTTGAAATTGACCGAACAAGATGGTATTCTAACTATTATCATCAACCGGGAAAACAAACTAAATGCTCTGAACTCGGCTACGATTGAAGAGCTCAGACGAGCCATGCAGCAAGCGTTTGATGATAGCGCCGTCAAAGGGGTTATCATAACCGGAGCTGGCGATCGTGCTTTTGTGGCCGGTGCAGATATTGAGGAGATGACTTCTCTAAACGAAATGAATGGCAGGAAGTACGCAGAAAATGGTCAGGAAGTCTTTCATATGATAGAGGATTCCAATCTGCCGGTGATCGCTGCGGTAAATGGATATGCATTAGGCGGCGGATGCGAATTGGCAATGGCCTGTCACATGCGCGTGGCAACAGAGAAAGCCCAATTTGGTCAGCCGGAAGTAAACCTGGGACTGATCCCCGGCTATGGAGGCACTCAAAGACTTACACATCTGGTCGGTAAGGGTAAGGCCTTTGAGTTAATGACTACTGGCGCATTGATGTCAGCCCAAGAAGCCCTCCGTTTGGGACTGGTTAATTATGTAATGCCCTCACCAGAGGAAATGATGGAAAAGTGCAAGGAGATCCTAGGAAAAATAGCTGAAAAAGCGCCATTAGCAGTAGGTATGGTCATACAATGTGTTAATGCTGCTCTTGACCCTGAGGAAAAAGGTTATCAAACTGAAGCAAACTATTTTGCCAGCTGCTGCAACTCAAATGATTTCATTGAAGGGACTAAGGCTTTTATGGAAAAACGCCCACCGCAATTTACGGGATCTTAATCAAACTGTAGCTTTACTAGCTCTTATATGGCAACCCCCCTGAAGAAACTAGCCGGGGAAACGGCTATTTACGGTATTCCAAGTATTCTGGGGCGTTTCATTAATTTCCTGTTGGTAGCGGTGCACACTGGTGGCATATTCAGCCAATCAGACTATGGCAATATCACCTACCTATATGCCTACGTAAGTTTCCTAAATATCATCTACACCTACGGGATGGAAACCTCTTTCTTCCGCTTTGCCACCAAAGGGGATTTGATGGAAACATACCATCGCGCTACCAGTTCAGTAATCCTCACCAGTCTTATATTCACCGCCCTGATCTATTTCGGAGCAGCACCGCTAGCAGATTTCATGCTGAAGCCGGAGCTATACCCTTATATACAGTGGCTCGCATTGATATTATTTATTGACGCAGTGGTGGCGATCCCTTTCGCCAAGTTGAGATTACAACACAAAGCCAAGAAATTTGCCTTTATTCGAATGTCTGGCATCCTCATCAATGTGATCCTCCAGGTGGTTTTTCTTTACTTCTTCCCAAAAGCAATGGCTGGAGATTACGGCGCAATGTTACAGGATTGGGTAGGCCAATTCTATAAGCCCACTTTTGGAATTGGATATGTATTCCTGGCCAACTTTATTGGCAATCTATTTATGCTACTAATGCTCTGGCGCTCATTTTGGGAACTGAAGTTTACTTTTAACTGGGGTAAAGTTAAGCCCATGCTCTCATATGGGATCCCAATATTGTTAATGGGCTTGGCAGGGATAAGTAACGATCAGATAGAGAAGATCCTGTTTGAATACTTGTTGCCAGATAACTTTTACCCCGGGCTAAGCAGTAGTGATGCCCTGGGTGTTTATTCAGCTAGCTTTAAACTAAGTGTATTTATGAGTTTAGCGGTACAGGCTTTTCGTTTTGCCGGTGAACCCTTCTTTTTTTCGCAGTCCCAGGACAAGGCTGCTCCGGCCTTGTTTGCCAAAGTATTACATTACTTTGTAGTTTTCTCGGTGATGATTTACGTAGGAATAAGCCTGAACTTGGAATTCATTGCGCAGATACTACTTGGTGAACGATTCAGAGGTGCCTTGGAAATTGTACCAATACTTATGCTGGGCAAACTATTTTTTGGTATTTACATCAACATCTCAATCTGGTTTAAACTTACCGATAAAACCATCTACGGTACTTATATAAGTGTGGTTGGCGCAGTGATCACGGTAGCAGGGAACGTTATTTTGGTCCCGATATTGGGATATATGGGCTGTGCAGTAACCATTGTACTGTCCTTTTTTACCATGGCCGCAATGTGCTACTTTTTAGGGCAAAAATACTACCCTATCCCCTACAAGTTAGGCCCTATAACCGGTTATGTGGTGGCAGGGTTAGTGGTAGTTCTATTGATGCAACAAGTGAATCCGCACCTTCAAACCTACAATCCCTGGGCAAATATGCTAATTACGGCTGTTTTCATTGTCGCGATATACTTTATCGAAAAAGCAGGTTTAAGTCCGAAAACAACTTAATTTTTGACTATTTTTGTAAGAATTTTTCTCTAATCACAGCGAATAAAAATTGTAACATTTGTACTATTTGACTCAACAAATAGGGCACGAAGTTTGTTTCGTATGTAACTTTAAGAGTAAATGGGTTTCTGACCGGCTCAAAATTGGAATTGGGAAAGGATAATCGATGGGAATAAAGAAATACAAAAATCACTTGATCTACTTAATCGTGCTGCCAGCAATTATGCTTACAGGTCAAGATGCACTTGCGCAAAAAGGCAAGAATAAGAAAAATGAGGAAAAGGAGAACACGGAGAGAAATCTGCTCCAAGCTGAGATCATCTTTATAGAAGGCGAAAAATACTTCATGATCGAAGACCATGCAAAGGCGTTGATCTTTTTTCAGAAGGCACTAGAGCTGAATCCAACAAACGCGGCAATACATTTTAAGATCGCCCAAACTCATATTGAGAATCAGGACTATATTAGCGCACAAGAGCCGGCAAAAAAAGCTTTAGAGCTTGATCCGAAGAACAAATACTATCACTTGATCAATGCTGATATCTACACTAAGCTATCCCAGTTTAAGGAGGCTGCTGTTATATATGAGAACTTGATTGCCAATCTACCAGGTAATGACGAGTACCTGTTTGACCTGGCTGCTCTTTATATTTATGGGAGCGACTATGCCAAGGCCATAGCTACTTACAACCGGGCTCAAGATAAGTATGGCATCAGCAGAGAATTGGTTTACAGTAAGCAAAGGATCTACCTCAAACTTAATAAGCTAGAGGAAGCAATTCTGGAAGGCCAGGCCTTGGTGCAAACCTTTCCCGGAGAGCCTGAATATTTGATTAGTCTTTCAGAGATCTACATTGCAAATAATCGGGAGCAAGAAGCCATTCCCTACCTTAAGCAAGTTTTGGAATATCAGTCCGACCATGCAAAGGCCCAGATCATGTTGGCAGAGATCTTTCAAAAGTCAGGTGAGGAGGATAAGTATCAGGAAAACCTGGAAAGCGCATTTGCCAATCCAAATCTTGATATTACTTCCAAGCTTAAGGTGATGGTTGATTACATGGGAAAACTGCCAGACAAAGCAGTTGAAGAAAGAGCCACAATACTTGCCGAACGCATTTTGGGCGCCCATCCGGATGACGCCAATGCCTATGCTGTGTATGGGGATCTATATCTCAACCTTAGCCAGTTTGAGAATAAAGATGAAAATAAGAGGAAAGCAATAGGGATGTATCGCAAGGCAGTACAGCTGGATGAAACCAACTTCGGCATATGGCAAAACGTTTTGCAGATCGAAGCTGAACTTCAGGAGATTGATAGTTTGAAGTTCCATTCCGATCAGGCCCTAGAGGTGTTTCCCAACCAGCCAGCTTTTTACTACTATCACGGGTTTGCCCAGCTCTCTCAGAAGAACTACGATGAGGCTGTAGCGGCATTGGAGCAGGGTAGAAAAATTGCCAACGACCCAAACTTAAAAGTGACTTTTAGTTCTCTGCTTGGTGATGCATACCAAGGTGCCGGTAACCATGCTAAGTCCGATGCCAGTTATGAAGACGCTCTTGAAGTTGATCCGGATAACTACCAAGTATTGAATAATTACAGTTATTTTCTTTCCTTGAGAAAAGAAAAGCTGGATAAAGCAAAAAAAATGTCTGGAAAAGTGATCAAAGCCAATCCTGATGACCCAACTTACTTAGATACCTATGCCTGGGTGCTCTATATGCAAGGAAATTATAAAGATGCTAAAAAGTATTTGGAGATTGCGCTGGAAAAAGACGCAGGCGGGACTATCATTGAGCATTATGGCGATGTGCTTTTTAAACTGGGAGACATTGATGGAGCGGTTCAGCAGTGGAATCGGGCCAAAGGAATGGACGATACTTCAGACCTGATCGACAAAAAGATTGCAGACAGAAAACTCTATGAATAAACTCCTGTGGATTTCTCTCTTGTTCTTAGTGGTGCTCTCTTGCACCCCCAAGACTACAATTACAGATACAGGGTTGGACCCTAGTAATGTCAACTTACCAGTCCCTGACTTTAAATTTCTCAATACCAAAACCAAGATAAAGTACAAGGACGCGGACTACGATTTGAGTACCACCGCCAGTATCCGGATCAAAAAAGACAGCGTAATCTGGATGTCGCTCACTCCGGTCTTAGGCATTGAGGCCGCCCGAGCAATGATTACCCAAGACTCTATGGTCTTACTAAATAGACTCCAAAAGGAATACACCGTTTATAAGTTTCAAAGTCTAAGTGAAAAGTACAATTTTAACATTAACTATGACTTGATCCAATCCACGATTCTAGGCGGTATGCCTATTGAAAACGATGGAACCGATGAAATCGTTGGTAGCAAAGATCATTTCATAGTCAAACAGCAAAACGGACCCTTTTCTATTGATAACTTCATAAATAGGAAGCGGATGCAATTGGAACGGGTGCAGATGTCAGAGAAGCCCAATAGAAATTCTTTGACCTTGGAATATGAAAATTTT
>JBPCUG010000544.1:0-3514 GCA_051011275.1 Cyclobacteriaceae bacterium
AACTCCTGCAACCTTTTCAATCGATATTGCATCACCCATCTGGGATGCGGTAAAGGTTTGATCTCCTCAAACAGGTGATACTTTTGGTTGAGATGTTGTAAGTATTTGTAGTTCTTTCCCTGTCCCAGGCTAAAAGCAGTTGGGGCTATGGAACCAAAAGCGATCTGGGATTGGAGGCTTTTAACCATGAAAGGTTCCCAAGAATCTTGCAGAGCCGCCAGATCATAGTAATTTAGATTTTTTCCTGATTTGGTGAACCCAACCGGGGAAACTGATGTAAAGTAATAGCGCTTGTAAAAATGCTCGGGACCATCCATTTGAGCGATCAATGCGTAAATAAATTTAGAAGATAACTCCGCTTTGCGGTCAAATGAATGGGTAATACCACAAGCTTCTTGCAATCTTATAGGGTCAGTAAAAGGAACTCCAGTTACGCCGGCACCGAAACGCCCTGGATTGATCCCTACCAGAAAAACCCGAGGTGTCGAGTCATCGTAAAAGCGCCCGTAAAAAGTTTGCATAACTTTCCAGGCCTCAGGGTCCAGATAGGGTTGCAGAATTTCCACCCCATCAGGTACAGTCGGCAGCGTGTCCAATCGCTCATAAAATGAAAGTACCTGTTGGCCAAAAGATTTCATGGGTCCAAAAATATCAAACAAATTACCGGGGATACAAGTTTTTTATTTGATTTAAATTTGAAGCCTTAAAGAAACCACTAAACCAGATACGATTTTGCGCAAATTTTTAGTTTCAAGATCACTCCTTGCATCCCTGCTCCTGATTATCCTGACAGCCTATAAAGCCTGGGGGCAGGCTAATGTGACAGTTAATGGATATTTGCGGGATGCCGCAGACGGGGAATCTTTGATTGGCGCTACCGTCTTTGCAAAGGAGATTAATAACGGGGCGGTGGCAAACGTCTACGGTTTTTACTCCTTGACCCTTCCGGCAGGGACATACACCCTGGAATATAGTTATGTAGGTTATGATAAGGTGATCAAAGAAGTAGCCTTAACTGAGAACTTACGCCTTGACATAGAGCTTGAGACAGAGAAGCAGCTATTGCAAGAAGTGGTGGTTGAAGCAGAATCGGACCTAGCCAACGTCACCAATATAGATATGAGTGTCAATAAATTAGATATTAAAACCATCCAGAAGTTACCGGCATTTCTCGGTGAGGTAGACGTACTGAAAAGTATCCAGCTGCTGCCTGGTGTAAGCACGGTGGGCGAAGGTGCCTCAGGCTTCAATGTAAGAGGTGGAACAGTTGGTCAGAATCTGATCCTGCTTGATGAAGCGCCGGTTTACAATTCATCTCATCTCTTTGGGTTCTTCTCGGTTTTCAATCCTGATGCGGTAAGAGACACCAAACTTTATAAAGGCGCTATCCCTGCCCGATACGGCGGCCGTATTGCTTCCATCCTGGACGTAAGAATGAAAGAAGGTAATAACAAAAGGTTCAGCGCATCTGGAGGAATAGGCACTGTATTTAGCCGACTTACCTTAGAGGGCCCGATAGTAAAAGATAAGGCTTCATTCATTTTGGCCGGTCGGCGCTCTTACGCTGATGTGTTTGCCAAAGCCTTCACCAACGTGCTGAATGACGGGGCTGCACTGAATTTTTATGACCTTACTTTTAAAACCAACTATAATTTCAGCGAAAAGGACCGGGTCTATTTATCCGGTTATCTCGGTCGTGACAATTTTAAATTTGATGCTCAGCAAGGCTTCAACTGGGGAAATGCCACTGGCACCTTGAGATGGAACCACTTATTTAATGACCGTTTGTTTTCTAATTTCACCGGGGTGTTTAGTAGGTATGATTATAAGCTGGCATTTGGAGAAGATGTGACTGATCAATTTGATTGGAACTCTAACATTACAAACTACATTCTAAAGCCGGAGCTCACCTACTACATCAACAGCAAAAATGAGATCTCATTCGGGGGCGAGGCAATCTACTATACTTTCGAGCCGGCTAATGCAGTTGGGGTTTCTGATAGCGAGCGGATCGATATCAGTGTGGAGGAAAAGTACAACTTGGAAACCGCTGTTTACCTAGGCAATCGTCAGGAGTTGAGTCCAAAAGTATCTCTTGAATACGGTTTGCGTTTCTCCAGCTTCTGGTCCTTTGGTCCAGGGTCAGCCTATCAGTATAAGGATACGATTCCCGGGGTAAGACGACCTGTAGATTTCGTACAAACCTTCGATAGAGGTGAAACTATTGCGAGGTATAACCGGCTTGAACCGCGTTTTTCTTTTAAAGCACTCCTAAGCGACAGAAGCTCGTTGAAAGGCAGCTACAATCGGACCAGTCAATACCTTCATCTGGTATCCAATACTACTGCGGCCAATCCGTTGGACATATGGGTGCCTAGCTCAAATAATACTTTGCCAGAAAAGGGGGATCAGTTTACTTTGGGGTATTTTAGAAACTTCGGGACTGCTAACGACTATGAGGCTTCCCTAGAAGGGTATTTGCGCTATACCGACAATCAAATTGACTACATCGATGGGGCAGATATACTGATCAACGAATTTCTAGAAGGAGATCTGCTCACTGGAAAAGGCAGGGCATATGGCCTGGAGGCTTATATAAGGAAAAATACAGGTGCCCTCACTGGATGGGTAAGTTATACTTTAGGGCGCACCGAATTACAGGTGGAGGGCATCAACAATGGGGACTGGTACCCTACACGGTACGACCAAACGCATAATTTGAAAATAGCTGCATTCTATGACCTAAGTTCGCGCGTTTCCTTGTCTGGCAACTTCACATATATCACCGGTACCCCGACCACTTTCCCAAATGCACGTTATGTGGTCCAAGGTATTTTGATCCCACACAACACCAACGATAACCGTCATAATGTGCGCATTGAAGACTACCATCGCCTTGATCTTTCCTTACGATGGGAGGGCAAAAGAGTAAAAAAAGATCGCATGCGTAAAAATGAAGATTACTGGGTGTTTTCGATATACAATATTTACAATCGTCGAAACCCGTTCTCCATCTATTTCTCACAAGTGAATGATCGAACACCCACTGGTACGCCCATTCAATCCCAGGCAACAAGACTTTCAGTTATAGGTTCCTTTATTCCCTCGATATCATACAATTTCAAATTCTAATGAATATGAAAATAAAGTATTTGTTATTTCTTTGTCTATCTGGTCTGTTGTTGGCTTGTGAGGACACAATTGATCCAAACCTAGAAAATGGTGCGCCCTTATTGGTTGTGGATGCTTGGGTAAATAATTTGCCGCAAACCCAAACTATCAAGCTTTCCAGCACCCAGCCTTATTTTGAAAATCAACTGCCTCCTCCACTAAGTGACGCGCAAGTGGTGATCAGCGACAATCAAGGTAACATTTTCAATTTCTTTGAAAATGATGACCTACCTGGCAGCTACGAATGGTACCCCGATGATCTCAAGCAAAATCTTGGGGCCATCGGCACGCAATATCAATTGGAAGTAGTTACGAATGAACAAACCTATCGCGCTTTTTCCCA
>JBPCUG010000545.1:0-2583 GCA_051011275.1 Cyclobacteriaceae bacterium
ACGGCACCTTTCTCCCTTAGCAAACTAGCGCTTGTGTCCTAGCTATCATTTTATGCACCGGTTCAGAGAATCTGCGCAAGTTAATGCCGAACCACGGCAGCTTTTACATTCGCACCAATACAAAATCAATATTGGCTGGTTCCTCTACACCATCGTCATCAAAGTCAAATCCAGCTGAACCGTTGCCTCCTTGAATGGTCATGTTAGGTTCGTTGTGCGTGATACCGAAAAACTCAAACTCATCCGGATCATCATCAAAGCTGATTACCAATAGATCTTCATCAAAACCCAAGCGGCCTGTGCTAACATCAGGAGCTTCACCTGATTCGGTAACCGTAACGGTGAAATTACCATTTGATTGAATTTGCAAGGTAACAGACCCACCGTCGGCTACTACATCCACCTGCATGCCAGGCCCAACGGAGGCTTTGGAGAAGATAGCTTGGGTGGCATTCCAGCTACCAGCAATATCTGATACTGAAATATTGGTGCCTGTTAAAGAGAAGTCGTCTCCATTATCTTCGGAGCAGCTTGTGATTACAGCGGTACATAGGAACATACCAAGTGGTAAGTAGTATAGCCGGTTCATAAGGAGTGATTTGAATATTCAATTAGCTAGTTATAATCGGAAAGTGTCGGAGGATGTAAAATTTTCATTAGAAAAAAAGTACTATAAGAGACAAATGTGTGATTACAAACTACCGGATACCGTCATTTGGGGGATGGAATTGGGTGCAAAAGCTGCTTTTAGCTGGGTGCAACCAGGGTGTCAACCCAAAGAACTCCACGGGACTTTCCTTCAGATGGCATCAAAATAATAAACTAACTTTTACCGTGAGTGTACGTTATTTATTTAGCTTTTGTTAGATTTCGATAAATAATTCATAGCTGCAGTTTATCATTTTCCCAACCAGATGCCCCGACAAACTCGTCAACTTGCTGCCATCATGTTCACTGATATCCAGGGTTATACCGCTCTGATGCAACAGGATGAGCACCAGGGTTTGGAGATAAGGCAAAAGCATCGGGAGATCTTTAATGCAACCACGGCAAAATATAAAGGCCAGATCCTTCAGTATTATGGAGATGGCACACTGAGCATCTTCAATAGCGTAGTAGATTCGGTAAATTGTGCTACGGAAATGCAAATACAATTTCAGCAAGACCCGATGGTGCCGGTGAGGATCGGTATTCATCTTGGAGATATCATCCTAGACGAAGATGAAGTGATCGGTGATGCAGTAAATATTGCTTCTAGGATAGAATCCCTGGGCGTAGTGGGTTCGGTGCTCATATCTGAACGGGTGCAGACGGAGATCAAAAACCACGAAGAAATACAGACCCGATCACTGGGCCATTACGAGTTGAAAAATGTAGAACAGCAACTGGAGATCTTTGCCATAACCCATGAAAGCCTGGTGATACCCGAAACCGTAGAGATGCAAGCTAAAGGCAAGGCGGTTCATAAGACCCTACCAAACAATCTACCTATTCCTGCCACCAGGTTCTTTGGACGCGAAAAAGAATTGAAACAGGTAAAAGCACTACTAACCAAGCATCGACTGGTCTCTCTGCTGGGATCAGGGGGTTGTGGAAAGACCAGGCTGGCCATTGAAACGGCAAGCCAATCTGTAGAACTTTTTCCAGATGGTGTGTGGTTTGTCGGTTTGGCCACAGTGACCAACCTTGAGTTGGTAGCCGGTACCCTAGCTGAAACGCTACATATCAATCCCGAAAAAGACCAATCAATCGAGGAGACAATAGCCAATAGAATATCAAATAAAAATATGCTGCTAGTAGTCGACAATTGCGAACATCTTATCGACGAATGTGCCCGCATCATGAACGTATTACTTGGTTATACTGTGGAACCACGAATGCTTATTACCAGTCGTGAGGCATTAAACATCTCAGGAGAGGCAACCTACCGCATTCCTACTTTGCCGGTACCGAAGGCCCCTGCCGGATTAGATGAAATATTAGGCTTCGATTCCGTTCAATTGTTTCGGGACAGGGTTTTAATGAACAAGCCTGACTTCGAATTGGATACAAACAACAGCGAGTCAGTATCCGCCATATGTCAAAAACTGGACGGGATACCTTTGGCTATAGAAATGGCAGCCTCCAGGATAAAAATGATGGACCCTGAAACCATCTTAAGCCGGTTGTCAGATCAATTTAGATTGCTATCCAGCGGGTTGCGAAATGCGCCGGCTCATCAGGAAACCTTGCGCGCAACCATTGATTGGAGCAACAACCTACTGGCTAAAGAGGAACAAGTCCTATTTTACCGCTTATCGATTTTTGCCGGCGATTTCGATTTGAAGGATGCTGAAAAAGTCTGCGGTTACGATCCGTTGACTGAATCGCAAGTGCTGGATCTCTTATCACAATTAGTTGATAAGTCACTGGTAATTACCCTTGAAAGAAAGAGCACTGTCCGTTATCGCCTGTTGGAGGTGATGAAGCAATATGGGTCAGAGAAAATTTCTCAAAGTGATGGGCTGGTTGAGTTGCAGCACCGATTTGGTGATTATTACCTGGCACAAGCCGAATTGGCCCATAACGAAAGGATGAAACTTG
>JBPCUG010000546.1:0-4001 GCA_051011275.1 Cyclobacteriaceae bacterium
ATCTTGAATGATCTCATCACCTTTCATGGTGATCAATGTAGCTCCCTTGAGAACGACGGTCCCTTTAGGTAAGTCACGATTTGCGTTCAACTTTATTCTATATTCCGAAGGATCATACTTAAGAGTGTCATCGCTAAGTTTCTTTCCTTCTTCCTTAAATGTCTCAGCCACAGATTTGTGTTGGTCCGCCATTCTTTTACCTTCCTTTAGATCATAGATCACCAGTGCATTTCCAATGGACCAGTAGACATTATTACCATCTCTACTTATGGCCATAAATTGTCCTCCAATATCCGAAAGCTTGCGAACCGGGAAAGTGGCTTTCTCCCCCTGCGAAACATCGATCGAAGGGGCCTTATCACTGACCTGTGGAAAGGCCATCCAATACATATCATTATAAACCCTGGCAATAGCACCTTTTTCGTCGGGAGTTATTAGTATCCGGGAAGCTTTAATAGGATCTTCAAATCCCGGAGGTTTTGGACCTACTACTTTCAAATGATTTTTTTCATCGGTACCATCCCAACGGATAGAGGTTAGGCCATGATCACTATGAAATAAAAAGATACGGTCGGAACGATTGGAAAAATGCGGACTTCGTCGCCCGTAAGAGTAGTCTACAAAGTTGGTTGTGCCACCATCTACCGCTGATACCCAAACGATCTCGCGAGCAGTACCGTGCGCACTTTGGTTAAGGGCAAATTGGTAGTTGGTAGCCGGTCCTTTAAGCATAACAATCTTGGAGCCATCAGGAGACCAGGCCGGTTGTTCGTATATGGCATTGTCACTAGTGAGCTGCACTGTAGCACCTGGCCGCCTGCCTGCTACTTTGGTTTTATAAACCTTTCCTTGTCCTGCATCCCAAGTTGCATAAGCCAGCCATTCGCTATCGGGTGACCAGGTAGGTTGCGCTTCGGTAAAATCATGTTTAGTAACTCTAGTCGGCTGACGGGTTTGCAGATCCATTACATAAAGCTGGTCCAAAGCAGTGAAGGCGAGCCACCTTCCATCTGGAGATGGCACACCGTCACGGATCTGTTTCACTATGAATGTAGCACTATCGGGAATAGGGTAATCAAAATCTAGTTGCGCACCCAAGTCAATTTTGGTACTAATGGTAAATGGGATCTCTATAGCAGCCCCGGTGGTAATAGGCAGGCGCCAGATCTTACCACCATATGAGGCAACTACCTCTTTGGAGTTTGGTGTAAAAGACATGCCCGGCAAAGCATCCCTCGTACCTCTTGACTCTTGGTCATCACGTTGCACCGGATAGGCCAGCCATTTCTCAACCCCTGATTTGAGGTTTCTCAATCGTAGCCCAGTTTGCCCATCGAATCGGGTTCCATATACCAGCCACTGTCCATCGGGCGACAACGTCGGCCTAAAACCTGAGCCAAAACGAAAGCTCATGGTTTCCTTCTTTCCTGTCACTCTATCATACCTTCCCACTTGATACTGAGGAAAGATAGCATTGTATTGCCAATCCCGGTTGCGCTGGCCATACCATAAATAACGACCATCAGGACCAAAAGCAGCCCCAGTCATTTTTAGATCGTCGGTCTTTGGGTCCTGTCCTTTCATTAAAGGGACACCAGTGCCACCATCGGCGTGATACATCCATATTTTTAAAGGGCCCCTGCGTAAGCCCGCCTTGCTGACAAAAATGTATTCGCCGTCTGGTGACCATTCCGGGCTTTGATAGCGATCGGTCTTGCCGGAAGTAATTTGCTCCTCCCTGCTGGATTGCAGATCAATAGTCCAGACAGCTTCCCCCCCTCTTTTGTCGGAAGTATAAACCAGCTTGCCTCCATTAGGGCTAAAGGTCGGCTGGCTATCAAAAGCCATTCCCTCGGTGAGTTGTGTGGCAATACCACCACTAAAAGGCAGCGTATAGAGGTCGCCCAAAAAATCGAAAGCGATGGTCTGCCCATCTGGACTTACATCGAGACTCATCCATGAACCTTCGGAAGTGGTTATTTCGAATTGACGTTCCGGCAATAGTGGTAAGTCTATTTTTGTGGTGTCCTTTTCAGCCGCCGGATCTTGCAATATGCCGGCAAAGGTGAAGCTCCCAAGAAAGGACAGAGAAAAGGTGGCAATGATCTTTTTCATTGTGCAAGTAGGGTTAATGTCGACTCAATATGGAGAATAATCAGCTATAAAGTCAAACAGTGGCCATGCTAAAGGCCAAAAATCTTGCCGGAGGATGATATGGTAGGATGAGCGGTTATGGGTTACAGGTTTAGTAGGCATAAACCTTACATCCGATAGAATCCAGCTCATTCTAAAAAGCCTAAAGATCATTCATGCGCTATCTTTAATCCTTCATCAACCGCTCGTGTGGGGCATGGTCCATTAATGGTTGGGGTAAGAAATTTGTTTAAATTGGCTTGGTGGCTAAGGCTTAACCAATGGAAGGCAGGGATCTATGGTATCATTTTTCTTGTCGCTTGCCTACTTTTTATTGCCCTATTCACTCCTAATACCAGCTTTGTACATTCCCAATATGATCTCTACATCGACAAGGATCAGGGTATTGAACAATTGTGGCAGCAGGAGCCTGAGACAGAAGTGCTTCACAATCGTTGGGGCTTCCGCCTAGCCAGCCTATTGCTAGATTTTCCCGATAGTGCCAACTATGGTTTGTTTACTTTAGAAAATGGATGGAATAACTGGCAGGTCATTGATCATTTGAAGGGTCACCCCCGACCCTCAGTACCGATCGCGATCTATCCTTATCAATTGCGCAAAAACATGTTACGCAAGTTATGCCAAAATTTAGATATAAAACCTACAGCTTTAGCTGAATTGTTGACACAATCAGAGCTCAACACTACTTTAGGCTTTGATCAAGAATCTGTCTATTGTCTTTTCATTCCTGATACTATAATGGTATATAAGGATATTAGAACTTTGGAGCTAGTTGATCGGCTTTACCGGCATTATCAGGATTTCTGGAACGAACAACGCAGGTATCGAGCCGATAGAATGGATCTTGCTCCAGAAGAGGTTAGCATACTGGCTTCCATTGTGTACGCTGAGACCAAAAATCCAGAAGAGATGCCTCGTATTGCTGGTTTGTATCTCAATCGCTTGGACCAGGAGATGAAACTCCAAGCTGATCCAACCTTGGTTCACGCCTATGGTAGGTCGTTAAGAAGAGTACTTAAAAAGCACAAACGCATCCGGTCACCGTATAATACTTATAGAAACTATGGCTTGCCACCAGGGCCAATCTTCACTGCTCCGAAGGAAGCCCTGGAAGCGGTTTTAAACTACGAAGAGCATAGCTATCTATACTTTTGTGCACGCAGTGATTTCTCCGGCAACCACGATTTTTCTCGCACATTGGAATCGCATCTGGCAAAGGCCCGTGCTTATCAGAAAGCGCTCAACAAGAAAAGGATATACTAGTTCCTAGTTCTAAGTCGGGAAACGAGTGCAGTCCTGATTTGTAACCATGATGCTGCAGAATGATCACCTGAACAGTGAATTATATGTCAGCTGCGATTAAAGCTATAGACCTATTTATTCGTGAGCATATCCTTTGGGAAAACCTTTAATCCTATTAAGTATTAGTACGCGAAAATACCAGTGTAAATACGTGAAATTGACTTATGAAGGCCATATATACTTCCTAAAATTTGGATTTTGGGCTCGCTAAATTTTAATTTAACTAGAATCTAGATTATCACTTTATGAAAACCAGCTTTAAGACTATCCCGTCGATGGGGATGGGCGAAATCTATTGGCCCTCGCAATCCTTTGATCCAAAGCTAGATCATTACAAACATTTACTTCAGCCAGAGATAACCAACGGAAGGGTATCGTTCCTCGGCCGTTCATACCAATATGTTTATGATCTACAGGCATCAGAATTTATTTATTTTTGTTCTCAATTTCGTCAATTGCTAGATTGTGATGATAAATGGGGGAATTGTGACGGGTCCAGGCTTCTTCGCTGGGCATTACACCCGGACGACCGAATTGTTTTGTGC
>JBPCUG010000547.1:0-4104 GCA_051011275.1 Cyclobacteriaceae bacterium
TCTGGTGCAAAGAAAATTTTATTGATGGATATCAAAGATGTGATCGATGCTCGAACCAATAGATATGTTACTCTAGCACTGGAAAAAGCCGATAATGAAAATGTGGACATGGTCATCATTGAAATGAGCACACCGGGGGGTGCTTTAAATGACGCAATGGATATCAATAAGGCTTTGCTTGAGTATGAAAAGCCCATTTACGTCTTCATAAATAAAGATGCTGCGTCAGCTGGGGCGTTGCTGTCCATCTCCTGTGATAGTATCTACATGAGTGCCGGAGCCCGTATCGGCGCTGCTACGGTGGTTACACCAGACGGCCAAGCAGCACCTGATAAATACCAATCTTATATGCGGTCCATAATGCGATCTACTGCTGAAGCAAAAGGGCGAGATCCGAAGATCGCAGAGGCTATGGTAGACGAAACATTAGAAGTGGAAGGGGTTACCGAAGCCGGTGAAATTGTTACTTTCTCAACTTCTGAAGCGATCGAAAATGGATTTTGTGAAGCAGAAGTAAGTTCTCTTGATGATCTTTACAAACGACTAGGGTTGGAAGACGCTGAAGTAATCCATTACGAACTCCCGTCAACCGAAAAGATCATCGCTATATTCCTCAACCCCTTCGTAAGTGGGATCCTCATCTTAGTAATTGTTGGAGGTATCTATTTCGAATTGCAGACCCCAGGAGTTGGATTCCCAATCTTAGCAGCTTTGATTGCGGCAATCTTGTATTTCACCCCATATTATCTTAATGGACTAGCTGAGAATTGGGAGATCATTTTATTTTTTGTTGGTTTGGTGCTGATCGCCCTTGAAGTTTTTGTAATACCCGGATTTGGGATTGCAGGCATCTCAGGCATTGTACTGGTAGTCGGCTCTCTCATGTTGGTCATGCTGGACAATGATGTATTCGATTTTAGTTTTGTACCTAGCGATAAAGTGTTTACTGCCATGTTTACTGCGTTCGCAGGAGTTATTGGCGCAATAGTGGTAATGATCATAGGTGGAGTACGGTTTACCAAGTCTGCATTCTTTACCAGACTTGCCCTGGATACAGTTCAAAATGCTGAAGAAGGATATACATCTAAATTTGATCCTAAAATCTCCCATATGGATCAAACCGGAACCGCATATACGGTGTTAAGGCCCAGTGGAAAAATTACCATTGGTGATGACATTTATGACGCCTATACCCGGGGTGAATACATTGATGAGGGAGCCAAGGTGATTGTCATCGGTGAAGAAGGTACCTCGCTGAAGGTAAAGGAAATAGAATGAGAATACTTGGTATTATTCCCTCACGCTTTGCCTCTATTCGGTTCCCAGGAAAAGCTTTGGTAGACATTAGGGGTAAATCGATGGTCAGTCGCGTTTATGAACAGGCAGCCAAAGCCCAGCATCTTGATCAGGTATTAGTGGCCACTGATCATGAAAAGATTTTTCAGCACCTGACCGAATTAGGTATCCCAGTATGCATGACGGCCCGAAATCATCGCAGTGGTACTGAGCGGTGTTACGAAGCATTGAACCTGCAACCAAAGAGCTATGATTTCGTGATAAATATACAGGGAGATGAACCCTTTATTTATCCACAGCAAATCGATAACCTGGCTCAAGCTCTTACTATTGACACCAACATTGCCACAATGGTAAAAAGGATCCATGATCAGCAAGAACTGATTGACCCGAATACGGTAAAGGCGGTAATTGGAGAAGACCGTCAGGCGCTTTACTTCAGTCGCAGCCCATTGCCCTATAAGAGAAACCAGCCGATGAATACCTGGATCAAACATCATACCTATTACAAGCATCTAGGGATCTATGCTTATAGCAGTGTAGCTTTAAAAAAAATTACCAGTTTACCAGAAAGTGATCTGGAAATAGCGGAGGGACTTGAACAACTTCGTTGGCTTGCACACGGTCTCAAGGTTGAAACCGTTGTCACAAAACTTGAGAGTTTCGGAATAGATACGCCCGAAGATCTAGAGCTGGCACTTGCCAGCAAGCCTGACTTAGAATAAGGCAGCCGCTATCTTGCGCACCGGTTCTGCCTTACCCATAGAATAAAAATGCAAGCATGGAACTCCAAATTCCCTGAGCTCTTTTGATTGTTGTATTGCCCATTCAACCCCTACTTCTTTTGCCGCTGCATTGTCTTTACATTTCTGTAGCGCCTCTGAAAGGTCTTCGGGCAAATCGATATGGAAAATACGGGGAAGGATATTGATTTGCCGAAGAGTAGTGATTGGCTTTAGGCCGGGAATGATCGGCACTGCAATACCCATTTCACGGCATTTCCTCTCGAAATCAAAATATTTTCGATTGTCGAAGAACATTTGAGTCACGATGTATTCGGCTCCCAGATCTACCTTTTGCTTCAAGTACATTAGGTCGGTTTTTAAATTGGGCGCCTCAAAATGCTTTTCAGGATAGCCAGCCACTCCGGGGCAAAAATTAGTGCTAGTAGCATTTTGCAAGTCTTCATCTAAGTATGTACCCTGATTCATTTGAATTACCTGTTTCAATAGATCTCCAGCATAGTGATGACCTCCCATTTCAGGAACGAAAGAAGGTTCATTCTTGATAGCGTCTCCTCTAATAACCAACACATTATGGATATCAAGAAAGTTGAGATCTATAAGAGCATTTTCCGTCTCTTCTTTTGAAAATCCACCACAAATAATATGAGGTACTGTATCAATATTATACTTATTCTTAATTGCTGCACAAATCCCTACAGTTCCCGGTCGTTTCTTAATTGATTTCTTTTCCAACAAACCGTTCTCACGATTTTTAAATACATACTCCTCGCGATGATAAGTAACATCGATAAATGGCGGCTTAAACTCCATCAATGGATCCAAATGGTTAAACAGGCTTTGTATGCTTTCTCCCTTTAAAGGAGGTAATATCTCAATGGAGAAGAGTGTCTCCTTCGCATTGGCCAGATGTTCAGTTACTTTCATGCTTTTTTAGAAATATATCTTTTTGTTATACTAGACAGATTCATAGCTCAGGTTAGGCGACAACCACTTTTCTATGATGGCAAGGTCCATCGCCTTTCTACTCGCATAGTCCTCCACTTGATCTTTTTCAACTTTCCCCAGACCAAAATATTTTGATTCAGGATGTGAAAAGTAAAAGCCACTTACGGATGCTGCCGGATACATGGCGAACGATTCGGTAAGACTAATACCGGTGTGGGCTTCCACCTCTAATAGGTCGAATAAACTTCTCTTTTCCGTATGGTCTGGACAAGCCGGGTAACCAGGAGCCGGCCGTATACCGTGATATTTTTCGGCGATCAATTCTTGATTACTCCAAGTTTCAGCGGCAGCATAACCCCACAAATCCTTTCTAACTTTTTCATGCATCAGTTCTGCAAAAGCCTCTGCCAGTCGATCCGCTAAGGCTTTGACCATAATACTGAGATAATCGTCATTTTCCCGATCAAACTGCTCAATAAGAGATTCAATTCCAATACCTGCGGTAACAGCAAAACCGCCTAGGTATTCCTTCTTGCCCCTAGGTGCTACAAAGTCGGCCAAGCATATGTTAGGCAACCCTTCACCCTTTTTTCCCTGTTGTCTAAGAAAGTGAAACACCTTTAATGGCTCTGTTCGACTTTCATCTAAGTAAACTACTACATCATCATCACCGATTGAATTAGCAGGATATAAGCCCACTATCGCACGAGCGAACAAGAGTTCTTCGCTTACAATTTTGTCAAGCAACCCATTTGCATCCTTATACAATTTTGTAGCTTCTTTTCCAATCGTAGCATCTTCAAGTATTTTTGGAAACTTGCCTTTGAGCATCCAGGTTTGAAAAAATGGTGTCCAATCAATATACTTACTGATCTCCTTTAGGTCGAAATCCTTAAAGACTTTATTGCCTAAAAAGGATGGAACAGCTGGCTCGAAATTGTTCCAGTCAATCTTTACCTTGTTGGCGCGTGCCTGACCAATACTAATATAGTTTTTTACCTTCTTTCTTCCGGCATGGTCTTCTCGCAACTGTTGGTACTGAGCTTTTACCTCCGATTGGAATTCATGCTGCGATTGCTGACCCATTAACTTCCCCACTACGGGCACACTCTTGGAG
>JBPCUG010000548.1:0-2786 GCA_051011275.1 Cyclobacteriaceae bacterium
CTTAAAACCTTCTTTCAATATTTTCTTTCGGACAGCAGTTGCTCTTTCACAAAACTGCTAGTATCCTAACCCTTACAGCGTCCTCCGAAGCTTGGCCAAGGAGGAGACGAACGGGCCAATAAATCAGTTCTTAGTTTCTAGTTTACGGTTCTAAGTTCTTTTCAGAGCGTAGACTAAACCTTCTTTCAAAAATTGAAACGCAAATATAGAGGGGTTTTGTTTTTTTGCAAAATCAATAGAGTAAAAATATCCCCTTTTTTCTGTGGTTATTAACTTACATGATTGACCTACTTTACCCTAACCAAGTTGCTTTTGCCCTCCCATATTCTAATCTTAGCGTGTACTGTTACTTGTAAGTCAACGGAAAAATGAGCAAAAGAGTACTAGCCTTAGTAGCCCATCCTGATGATGCTGAGTTTTTATGCGTCGGTACCATGGCCCTACTGGGTCGTGCAGGTTGGGAGCTTTATATCACCACCATGACAGCGGGAGATTGTGGCTCAAAGGAATTAAGCCGGGAGGAGATAAGCGCCATCAGAAGAAAAGAAGCAGCTGCTTCAGCGAAGTTGATCAAGGCTGAATACGAATGTCTGGAATTTTCAGATATGCTTATCACCTATGACAGCACATCGATAGTAACAGTATTATCTCATGTTCGAAAGGTGAAACCTCATATGGTGTTTACAATGAGTCCAACCTGCTATATAGTGGACCACGAGATTACCAGCAACCTGGTCCGTACTGCCTGCTTTACTGCAGGAATGGCGAATATAATAACACCAGGTGTTTCCGCTTTTGACCGCATACCTCATTTATACTATCTGGATCCTATTGAAGGAAAAGATAAGTTAGGTAATCCAGTAGAACCTTCTTTGGTAGTTGATATCAGTGAAGTAATAGATTTAAAATCAGAGATGCTGGCCTGCCACGAAAGTCAAAGGGAATGGCTGCGTAGACATCATGGAATGGATCAGTATTTGGAAGCGATGAAACAGCAGAGTGAAAGGACTGGTAGTAAAATAGGAGTGACCTATGGTGAAGGATTTAGGCAGCATCTTGGACATGCCTACCCTCAAGATGACCTGATAAGAAACGTTTTAGGCAAATTTGCTACGATCAATTCTGTCTAAAGCTCTCTCACTTTAGTGCATCTCTACCTCGCAAGTGCCAATGGCAGGCCGGAAATAGTTAAACTGTACATTAGGGTGGTCCCCTAATAGTGACATTGGTACGGAACTATCAGCGATCCCTTTACTGATCATCAAGGCGGTCAGGCGCATTCCAAAAGGATTGTCATGCATTCCAGCCTGCCAAATTGAAACTCTTTCAGCTTGCCAGGTTTGAATAGGACCAACGGTTACTGCCTGGGTTGGCACACCGGTAACCACCCCGCCACCGGAGGTTCGTGCGTTTTGAGTGATGGTAGCCGGATGAAGATTGACTACACGGGTTGATAATTTTCTGTATTCCTCAGGTGTTGGAGGTTGATCTGAAAAGGCTCCTTCTCGCTTTACGGGATCATTAAATGCCCAGTGCTTTATTTCGCCTTGCCCACCCTGCATTACCAAACATCGTACCCCATCCCAACTGTCGATAAATTCTGAGGGATCGGCTTTTGGAAAATGCAGGTTAGACACCGGCATGCTCAGCTCGGGATTTATGCGGTTAAAGCAAAGCTCCATATCTGCTTTTTTAAATGATAGAGGGTGATCATCACCTGCCTCTTTGCCGTTGATCACCCATTCGTCCATACCCCAAAAGTGTGCGTTAGATAGATCCAGTTTCAGTTCATTGACCAGTCTGGCCACCAAGGGCAATTGCTCGGTTGGGCCAATAGGTCCACAGATTCCAGTAGGTTGGTCAGCGGAGGCTTGCTTCCAGGCATGAATATATTCCAGTGCTTCAGCCAGATAGAAGTCCTCTAGGGTTTCGTAAAAGACCACCTTGAACCCTGGTCTTGAAAGGGCAAATATGTCTTCTGCAGTTAGTCTGGCGGCTTCATTTAACAATGCGTCATCCAGGGTAGTGTAATCCCACCACTGAGGAGCTAATATACTTTTCTTCCTAGTCATACAAGTTTATCAATCTTAGTGTTACTCTTTTTACTCTGCGTAACTCGTGAAACAGATTCACAATTGAACGCTTCCACCTTCTTCAGCCGATTGATCAGCTGCAAATACCACTTTAAAGGTCTTCAAGGCAATGTCCAGGCTGGTGAGCGGCATCTCCATATTATTTGTAATGGCTTCAAAGAAAGCATTGAACTGATCAAGGTATGGATGGTCGGAAACATCACCGGAATCCAATAGTTTCATACCCAGATTGGACCATGAGTTCTTGTCAGTTTGGAGTTTCGTAGAGTGAAACTTATTGTCCAATAGGCTTCCTTCACTACCCAGCAAATGAGTATGAAAGTAGTAGGGCTGTAGGCAGTCGATACTTGCCGAGCATTTTCCAACGGTACCATTTTCGAATTTCATAATAGTAACACTGCTGGTGTGGTACTCATAGGGCGCAAAGATCTGGCTATTTGATTTAGTGCTATAGCTGGTGACCTCAACCACCTCACTATCCATGCAGAGAAGCAGGGCGTCAAGTGCATGGCAACCCGCTGATAAAAGTGAGCTGCCGCCCGGATTTTTCTTCACATTCCATCTGAATTGACCGTACCAGGGGCCAATTCCGTGATAATAGTCTATCTCGCCATAATGCAGGTCTCCTAGCAATCCCTGATCAAGAATGGATTTAGTGACCTTGAATTGGTTTGAAAACCGGCATTCGAAACA
>JBPCUG010000549.1:0-3674 GCA_051011275.1 Cyclobacteriaceae bacterium
GCCTGACCTGCTCGTAGGTCATTTGATAAATATTGTATTTCTCAGCCTTTTCATTCTCTATCTCTCGACCCAAACCATCCAAACAGATCTCTGCCGACATATAGGTTTCATGCGATACCACCACTTGCTCATCTTTGCTAATCACTACGTCCATCTCCAAGGTGGTCACCCCAAGTTGTACCGCCTGGATAAAACCTTCAATGCTGTTTTCAGGAAGCAGGCCTCTGCAACCGCGATGACCTTGAATATCCAAAGAAAACGAAGGCTGCTCAGTTACCATGCTATCTGTTGTACTATCTTTTTCATTCGTAGATCGTGTCGAACATGATGCGATTACAATTGTTAGAATAATGACACGAAGCAACATAAGTTAATTTTGGTTGAGCTTCTTCACAATCTTATTTATTTCCTTTTCAATTATCCCATAAGCCGGCACTACTACTTCTCCATGATTGAAACCCTGCAACTCCAAAAGTGTAGTCTCTTTGTGTCCAATCAGTTTCATCATTTGATAGAGGTAGGCGTTTTCTTCGTAACGTGCCAGCATTTCCAGGTCCCGATCACCGGTGATTAAAACCAATGGCGGGGCATCATCTCTCATATGAGATAAAGGCGCAAATGCATCAATAGTTGGCTGCACTCCTTCTATGCCTTGCTCCTCACGTACGGTAAAATGCGTTATTGTATGTCCGCTAACCGGCAATAAACCTGCTATGCGATCAGCATCGATCTCATGCTTGCCCAGCCACTGTTTGTCCAGGCCTATCATAGTAGTCAGATAGCCACCCGCGGAATGACCTGAGACAAATATCAAATTAGGGTCGCCCCCATACCTTTCTATATTATTAAAAGCCCAAGCCACTGAAGCTGCAGCATCTTCTATATAGGCAGGGCATTTTATTTTGGGATGCAAGCGATAGTTGACTGTGGCTATTGCAATGTTTTTGCCCTTTAAATATTCAGGAATATACTTTTGCCCGGCTTTAAGACCTCCACCATGAAACCACACCAAAGTGGCAAAACCTTCTCCCAGGTTTTCAGGATAATATAGGTCCAGTTTGCATCGTTCATTTACATAATCTGTTTGATCGCCCTCATAATAGGAAATATCAGAGATGGTTTTATAGATGGTCTTGGCTTCTCCTTTTTGTGCCAAGGTCTGCACATGGACGATAAATAATAAGAAAGTAATGCTGCTTAGGTATTTCATAGGCCAATTATAACTGATGCGTCACAGAGTTTCACGAAGGATCTTACAGGTACACAGAGCCTTGGTGGTCTCTGTGTCTTCTCTGTGGACCTCTGTGAGACAACCATTTTTAAACTTGAATTGATTCTAATTATCCGATCTTTGATCGCCTGCATCGGGCTCTTGTTTGATGCGGCTTAGAAACTCTACAAGGTCTCTTAGCTCTCTCATAGTAAGCAAGTCACCCATAGCTGGCATGCTTGAGGGACCGTCGATTCTTTCACCAATATCAGCCTTCATTACTTCTCTTTCCTCATCATTAACTTGTAGCGTTAAACTTGTATCTGATTCTTTTAACAAAATACCACTAGCTGTTTCACCTCCATTCAATGTAAGGCTCACGATCCCATATCCTGGAGTTATTCGCGCACTGGGATCGATCACTGATTCTAATATTTCTTCCCTGGTAAATCTGTTGCCGATATTGTCGAGCTTTGGTCCTACTTCCCCTCCGTAAGGCCCAATAGCATGGCAACGCAAACACTGGGCTGACTGGTTACGAGCGAACACTTGAATACCTTTTAGGGAATCCCCTCCCCAAAGAGCCCCTTGATAAGTGGTTTCAGGGTTGCTGGATTGATAGGTAGCCAACTTGGTCTTCAAACTTTCGGAAGTAGTTCCTTCGGCCACCTCAATGAGATCCAAGTGAATTTCGCCCGGTAATTTATTGGCTATCAGTTGATCCATCAGGCCTCCTAGCAAATTTTCAGAGCTGGCTCCCGAAAGCTTACCAAGTACTTGAACCGCAGCCTGCTTCTCAACAGCTGAACCGTTGGCCAATACTGAAGGCAACATTTGAGAAACTTCTTCATCTGGCAATCCCAAGTCGGGGATCATTGACAATGCCATCATTCTTACGTTGTTATCTTTATCAGTTAAGGCTTGCTGTACCACTGTACCGATATCCTGGTAGCCTAGTTGCTGAAGTGATTGCAGAGCAGCCATTCTCACCTGAGCATTCTTATTGGCACTTAACAAATTAGCAATCATAGGTGCCGTTGAAGCTATCTGTAATTTACCGGCTGCAGCAATGGCGGCTACCTGGATGTCCTGAGAACCACTACCCATAAGGTTGGGGATGATGGGACCTACTGCCAACTGGGCTGGCGCTGGATCTCGTTCTACCGCACCTCGGTTCCGGCCATCAACACGGTCGAGCACTGATGGTTTGGCCCACCCACCTAAAGTGGAGATAGCTTCTACTCTTAAAGCCTCAGGGGCGGAAGATCGGCCAGCGTATGTTGTCAATAAGCTTAATTCTGTTTCCCCTCCTACTCGTAAGCATGCACTGATCGCCCGTCGCAGTAATGCCTCATTAGTAAATCGATCCTCTTTCAGTACAGCAGCTAACTGCGGCAGAGCTTCCTCAATACTTAAATCATCATTGATGGCTCTAGCTGCTTCGGTGACAATGTACTCGCTTTCATCCTTGAGGAACTGGGCTACACCGGGATGCCTTAATCTCCTTAATACCAAAACAGCTGCAGTGCGCATACTTGGCAATTTTTTGTCGACTAAGGCCAAAACTGCATTGGTAGCTCCTATCCGGGACAAGGCCAAAACACCGGCATGACGCAGGTAATGGTCCTCGTCATTATTGGTTTCCAACATAGCCAGTATTGGTTCAACAGCAGCTTCATGCTCTATCCTGCCCAATGCTTCAGCGCCATAGAATTGTGCGCGGCTCGAGGCATCTTTCAAAAGTGGTATCAAGTCATCGCCTGCTTCTTCGTAACGAATGTCTCCAATTATTTTTGCCGCCTGGGCACGTATCTCGGGGTCTTCGTCCTTAAGCAATGACAGCAAAGAAGTCGCCTGCCCCATGTCATTTCTCGCTAATTGCCCAATACCCCAAATGCCATGGACTCTGGCCAGTTGATGATCTCTTTGTTCAATGGCCCGCAACAATGTTTCCGCTCCTGAATTTCCTTTGTCAACTAAAGCAAACTGCGCCTTGCTCCTAACTCTCATATCAGCATGTTGCAGCAGACCAAGTAACTCATCATTGTTCTTTTTCTTGAAAGACTGTCCGATCAAGGCTAGCGTTTCCGTTCTTAAGTCAGAGCTTGCCTGACCTGGGATATCCAATTTCCAAATTCGGCCCTGATCATTGGTCTCCCAACCTTCTATCCAGTCGGCTAGATAGAGTGCGCCATCCGGTCCGAAATCGAGACCGGTGGCCAGGATGCCACCCAATACTTTTTCCTCATCAAGAAAATCGTAGGTAGCTCCTTTGGGTTTTACTCTGAAGGCCCAAATGGCTGCTCGTGCCGGAGTACCAACAAACTCTGCTACGAAAAAGTGATTGTTCCATTTTGAACCTAATGCGGTACCGGGATTGTAAACCATTCCCGTAGGACCATTGTGATAGTTTCTTATCGGCGGAATGATATAAGCAGCTTGCCCTTCAAATCGCGGTTTGTAA
>JBPCUG010000550.1:0-8640 GCA_051011275.1 Cyclobacteriaceae bacterium
GAAGCATCGATATTGTCGTTGTACGATCAGGAGCGATTGACTAGCCCCAGGGCTGGAGATAAGAAAATTAGCTGGGAAGATCTTGACCAGGCCATCAAGAGCGGCTTGAATGCAACAAGCCAGGTAAGGATCGTGAGCAATACCATATTAAGCCCAACAACTAAACAAGTAATAGCTGATTTTCAAACAAAATTCCCCAATACACAGCATATTACATACGATGCACAATCATTCTATGGTATGCAAGTGGCCAACCAAAAGGCTTTTGGTACTGCGGCAATTCCTAGTTACGATTTTAGCGGTGCAAAAGTAATTGTCAGTCTAGCGGCTGACTTTTTAGGTACCTGGCTGGCACCTACGGAATTCATCAACCAATACGCTGAGCGTCGTAAGGTATCGGACAAAAATAAAGATATGTCTCGGCACTATCAGTTCGAGTCAAATCTATCAGTCACCGGAGCCAATGCTGACTATCGCACACCGGTAAGAGCCTCACAACAAGGACTCATTGCCGGGCACCTATATAATCTTGTGGCTACCAAGGCAGGTGGAGCCAAACTTGCAGTGCCGGCGGTTGAGGTGGCTTGGCTGGAAAAGGCTGCTGAAAACCTTTGGGCTAACAAAGGGGCGTCAATAGTTGTGTCAGGATCAAATGACCCTGATGTTCAATTGGTTGTAAATGGTATCAATCAGTTGCTTGGAAATTATGGCAAAACCATTGACTTGGATACACCGGTTTATTATCGGCAGGGAAATGACCAGGCAATGAATAACCTGATAACAGAGTTGGGCAGTGGTCGAGTTGATGCAGTGATCTTCTTCAATGCCAATCCGGTTTACGACTATCCTAATGGTGCTGGTTTGAAAGAAGCGCTGGCCAACGTGAAACTTAAGGTAGCCACTAACGATCGCATGGATGAGACAGCCATTTTGATGGACTATGTGGCTCCTGATCATCACTACCTGGAATCCTGGAATGATGCCAATCCAAAGAAAGGTGTTTACAGTTTAGTCCAACCTGGAATTACTCCGATCTTTCAGACACGACAAGCTCAAAAAAGTTTGCTTACCTGGGCCGGCAGCAGCGACACTGATTATTATTCTTATTTACAGGAGAGTTGGAAGAGTCGATTTGCTTCTCAGATTGAAGATTTCCAAACTTTTTGGGACAAGAGCTTGTACGATGGAGTTCTTACTGTCAAAGAGGAAGCTACGCAGGAAGCCACCAACGAGCTGACAGATACAACCAGCATGGATTTGCCTGTGGCATCTGTTAATGAATCAGTTAATTTATCTGGTGTTGGAGCGAACCTTACAAAAAATTATACTTCTGATAGTCAGGAGCTTGAGCTGGTATTATATCAAAAAGTGGGTATTGGCAATGGATCCCATAGTAATAATCCTTGGCTGCACGAAATGCCTGATCCAATAACTAAAGTTTGCTGGGACAACTATATAACCGTATCGAGGAAGTTTGCCATCAAGCATAATATAAAAATGGTAGACCGCACTACAGTAAGGGCAGACCTTACTGTAGATGGTAAGACTCTCAATCTGCCAATAGTGGTACAGCCGGGACAAGCTGATGGTACTGTCGGTTTGGCTCTTGGTTATGGTCGTAAAAATGGTGGACGCGTCGCCAATGGCGTTGGCGCAGATGCATATCCATTGATGGGAACTATTAATGATGTCTGGTCACTTGATGTTACTTCGGATGTCTCAGTGACACCTACAAAAGTGAAATACAGGGTGGCGCAAACTCAAACCAGCCATACCTTCATGGGCCGTGAAACCGTGATCCAGGAAACGAATTTGACTGACTACCAAGAAAATTCTGACGCTGGTAGATACCATCCGAAGATAGCTACTTGGAAAGGGGATGAAGAAAAAGTTGCACCAAAGAACATTACCCTTTGGAAGCACTATCAACAAGATTACACCAATCATCATTGGGGTATGGTGATTGATCTAAATTCCTGTACCGGATGTGGTACCTGTACCATTGCCTGCCAGGTAGAAAATAATGTGCCTGTGGTAGGGCGACAGGAAGTTATCAATCGCAGGGAAATGCATTGGATCCGTATTGATCGCTATTATGCTAGTGAAGGAGCAAAAGATATTAAGACTGTTGATCTAGCAGCAGAAAACCCTGAAGTCACCTTTCAACCCATGATGTGCCAGCATTGTAACAACGCTCCATGTGAGACTGTTTGTCCAGTGGCTGCTACCACGCATAGTACCGAAGGTTTGAATCAAATGGCTTATAACCGCTGCATCGGAACACGATACTGTGCAAATAACTGTCCTTACAAAGTGCGTCGCTTCAACTGGTTTAAGTACCACGACAACGACGAGTTCGTTGATAACTCTTCCATGAATAATAGCTTGGGTAGAATGGTACTAAATCCTGATGTCACTGTAAGATCAAGAGGTGTTATGGAAAAATGTACTATGTGCGTACAGCGTATTCAAGCAGGCAAGCTAGTAGCTAAGAAAGAAGGTCGACGTCTCTCAGATAGAGATGCCAATACTGCTTGTGCCAGTGCGTGTCCTGCCAATGCCATTGTATTTGGTGATATGAATAACCCGGAAAGCAAGATCTCTAGATTACTGCAGATAGAGCAAGGTGAAAAAATTAAGACAATTGGTGAGTCTAGAGCTTACACGGTATTGGAAGAGATCAACGTTGATCCCAATGTATTTTATTTGACTAAGGTCAGGAATAAAGATAACGCATAAAACTAATTTAATATGCAAGTAGTTTCATCGGTAAGAAATCCCCTTATCACCGGAGGCAAAAGCCACCACGATGTCACCAATGACATTTGTAGCCGGGTGGAGGAAAAACCGACCAAATTATGGTTGGCGGCCATTTCCGTTTCCATTGGTATGTTGCTGGTGGGCTTCTACGCCGTTTGCATCACTCTTTGGGATGGTATTGGAGTATGGGGCCTGAACAAAACAGTAGGCTGGGCTTGGGACATAACCAACTTCGTTTGGTGGGTAGGTATCGGTCACGCCGGAACTCTGATCTCAGCTATTTTATTGCTTTTCCGTCAAAAATGGCGCATGTCCATCAACAGGGCAGCGGAAGCTATGACTATCTTTGCTGTGATCTGTGCTGCCATGTTCCCCTTGTTACATATGGGTCGTCTATGGCTGGGATTCTATTGGGCTTTGCCTCTTCCTAATACTTTTGGATCATTGTGGGTTAATTTCAATTCGCCATTGCTTTGGGATGTATTTGCCATCAGTACCTATTTTACTGTATCCTTGGTATTCTGGTACATCGGGCTGATCCCTGATTTTGCCACTATCAGGGACAGAGCTAAGGGCATTTCCAAAACCATTTATGGTGCTCTGAGCTTTGGTTGGGATGGAGCGGCCAAAACATGGTCACGTTATGAAATTGTTGCTTTGATTCTTGCTGGGTTGGCCACGCCCCTGGTACTTTCAGTACACACTATCGTATCCATGGACTTTGCCACCTCTGTGATCCCTGGATGGCACACTACAATCTTTCCTCCTTATTTTGTGGCCGGAGCGATTTTCTCAGGATTCGCCATGGTTATGACTTTGATGTTGGTTACCAGGAAGGTATACAAGCTGGAAGATTATATTACCATCGGGCACATTGAGCTGATGAATATTATTGTGCTAGTAACCGGCTCCATTGTAGGTGTGGCTTATATTACTGAATTCTTTATGGCTTGGTATTCTCAAGTACCTTACGAACAATATGCTTTTCTAAATAGGATGGGTGGACCATACTGGTGGGCCTATTGGGCAATGATGACCTGTAACGTAGTTTCGCCTCAACTATTCTGGTTCAAAAAGATCCGCACTAGTATCGTGGCTTCGTTCATACTCTCAATTGTGGTAAACATAGGTATGTGGTTTGAGCGTTTTGTGATCATTGTCACGTCTCTTCATCGAGATTACCTGCCATCGAGCTGGGCTATGTTCGAGCCCACTCTTTATGATATGGGAGTTTATCTGTTCTCCTTCGGATTTTTCTTCACCGCATTTTTCTTATTCGCTAAGTTCTTTCCGGTGATCAATATTGCTGAAGTGAAAACTATCCTTAAGTCTGACTCTGAGAAGAAAGAAGTAAGGCCGGCACAAGAGGCCGCTACCGTAACTCAAGAAATGGAATAATATGGCTAGTGAAGAAAAATACGTTTTAGGAATTTTTGATGACGAGGATGTGCTGCTGAAGGCGGTCAAAACCGTAAGAGAAAGTGGATTGAAGATCCATGAAGTGTTCTCGCCTTTTCCAGTACATGGATTGGACGAGGCGTTAGGCTATGAACGATCTCGGTTGCCTATTGCTGCTTTTATGTTTGGTGCGTTGGGAACTACCCTGGCCTTACTGATGCAGTTTTACATGATGGACATTGATTGGCCTATGATCATTGGGGGTAAGAACACCTACTCTGTCACTTTTGTGCCGGTCACATTTGAGCTTACTGTACTACTGTCGGCTTTAGGTATGGTAGGTACATTTCTGGTGGTCAGTGATATGAAACCCTGGGGGCAGCCTAAGATATTTGATATCCGCAGTACCGACGACAAGCACGTGATGGCTATCGACTTGTCAAAGAATGCAACCGAGGTAAGCCAAATCAAACAGGTGTTAAGCAATGCCGGTGCCACGGAAGTGAATGATAAAAGTTTTGACTAGAAGTAACCTACTTATGCGATCTTTGAAGATCAATTGTATTATTTGCCTGACAGTATTTCTAGCTTCCTGTGGAGCTAAAGATGACCATCCGGGTTTTGAGTATGCGCCTCAGATGTACCACTCTGTACCTTATGAGGGCCTATCCCAAATTACGGATAAAGAAGCTGGAGCTTTAATAAGCAACCGCGCAAGTGGGGATGGAGAGTTCTATAATTCTAACCCGTACAATCCTTACCAAATGAATTTGCGAAAGGCTCCGGAGAATACTGTGCCAAGAAATGCTCAGGGCTACCTGCCTTATCGTATTCCCAAAGATAGCTTACTGCTAGCGGCAAGGGTGATGAAAAACCCTTTGCCAGATAATGAAGCTATCCTAGCCGAAGGGAAAGAATTATTTGAGCGCTTTTGCATTCATTGTCATGGTCCAGAAGGTCTAGGTGGTGAAACCGGGACAGTAGGAGCAGTATTTGGAGGTGTGACCTCTTATACCTCTGCCGCGGTTAAGGACGCTCCCGAAGGACATATTTTTCATGTCATTACTCATGGCAAGGGGCGCATGCAGGCTCATGGCTCGCAGCTAAACCCTGATGAACGATGGAAGATCGTTCGCTATGTGCAAACTTTACAAAAACAGTAACCGGATAAACGTACAATATGTCTGACGAAAGATTTGAATTTACTGCCGGTCACAAAAAGAATATTGGTATTCTTGGAATTGTAGGATTAGCATTATTCCTTTTTGGGGTCTTAGCCTTAGTTTTCGGCGGTCACGGGGATGCTGCTGCTCATGGTGCGGAAGCCGCGGGACATGGCGCAGCAGCAGGTGGTCATGGTGAGTTCCATTGGTGGCAAAGGGTATATGCGAATTTATGGTTTAACAACGTATACTTCAGTGGTATAGCAGCTGTCGGGGTACTATTTGTAGCCATTCAATATGCAGCACAAGCTGGTTGGTCTGCTGGCCTGATCCGGGTGCCTTTGGCATTTGGCAATTGGTTGCCTTACGCTTTCGGTTTAATGATCGGCGTATTTGTATTGGCTAATCACGATCTTTTCCACTGGACACATCATAGTTTGTACGAGGAATTCTTGGAGGATGGTGTTACGCCAAATCCTGAATATGATGAGATCATTGCCGGCAAATCCGGCTACTTAAATTATTTCTTCTACATCGCGCGGATGATAGTCTTCTTTGCCGTTTGGTATTTTCTTTTCAACCAGATTAAAAAAGAGATTTTGAAAGAAGATATTGAAGGTGGTACCGATTCTTGGAAACGATTGGTAAAGTTATCGGCCATATTTATTGTTTTCTGGGCTGTTTCTTCTTCTATGTCTGCCTGGGATTGGATACTGTCAATTGATACGCATTGGTTTAGCACCATGATCGGCTGGTATGTTTTTGCCAGTTGGTGGGTCACCGGTTTGGCAGTGATTACTTTGATGGTGATTTTCCTGAAGCAAAAGGGTTATTTGAGTGTGGTTAATTCCAATCACCTGCATGATTTAGGTAAGTTTGTTTTTGCCTTTAGCATTTTCTGGACCTACATCTGGATCTCCCAATTCCTTTTGATCTATTATGCCAATATTCCAGAAGAGTCGGTATATTTCTTTGAGCGTATCAATAGTGATAATTATGCCCCGATCTTTTATATTAATTTAATAGTGAACTTTTTCTTCCCTTTCCTGGCTCTGATGACCAGAGATGCAAAACGTCATGTGATCTTCCTAAAAATAGTTTGTATCGGAGTGATCATCGGCCACTGGTTGGATTTCTATCTAATGGTAACTCCTGGGACTTTGAAAGAAAACGGAGGTTTTGGTTTTATCGAGATAGGTATAGGTTTGGTTTATGCCGCCGGATTCTTGTTTGTGGTGTTTTCCAATCTGGGCAGAGCGCCTTTGGTTGCGAAAAATCATCCGATGCTGGAAGAAAGTTTGCATCACCATATTTAATGATGTTGAAAATGAGGTTTGGAGCAAAAACATTGTTTCAAGCTCTGAGTTAATATATTGTACTTAAGTACCTTTGATGATATAAAATTGCTTGTCATATATGTTTAATTTTGTTTTAGTTGTTGGCATTATCCTGGTCCTGTACATATTCTTTATGTTGTTCCGGGTGGGCACTCTTTTAGGAGTCGCCAAAGGAGAACATCATAAGAGGGAAACCACCATGAACCATTTCAATGGGATCATGCTATTCTTGGTTTTTTTGGCTGGTACATTCGCCTTCTTCTGGTACAGCATTACCGCTCATGATCGCTACACAATGCCCGTTGCCTCTGAGCACGGTGTAATTACGGACGACATGTTTTGGATCACTACCTTGATTACAGGCATTGTATTTATTCTGGCCAACGCCTTACTATTCTATTTCTCTTTCCGCTATCGATTCAAAGAAAACAAAAAAGCTACATTTTACCCGGACAATCACAAACTTGAGATCGTGTGGACGATCATTCCCGCCATTGTTCTCACTCTTTTGGTACTACGTGGTTTGAAAGTTTGGACTGACATCACGGCTCCAGCTCCTGAAGAAGCGGAAGTGGTAGAGATTATGGGCTATCAATTTGCTTGGGCAGCCCGCTATCCTGGTAAGGACGGTAAGTTAGGAGAGTACGACTATCAAATGATTGATAATATCAATGCCTTTGGTATGGACTTTTCGGATAAAGCTAGTTTTGACGATTTCGTCCCTCAAGAGATCCATATTCCTAAAGGCAAACCTGTGTTGCTAAAGATAAGAGCACGGGACGTATTACATAGTGTTTTCCTGCCTCATTTTCGTCTCAAAATGGATGCGGTCCCTGGCATGCCTACTCGATTCTGGTTTGTGCCAACTAAAAGCACTGCAGAAATGCGAGCCGAAACAGGTAACCCGGAATTTAACTACGAATTAGCTTGTACCGAAATTTGCGGCCGAGGTCATTTTGCCATGCGTTTGTTGGTGGTAGTAGATGAACCGGAAGACTATGAAAAGTGGTACGCAGAGCAACAAAACTGGCTGCAACAAAATCCTACTTATCTCAGTAAAGTTCCCGAGCAATTGCAAGAACTTGCTTTGATATCATCAGGCATTGAAAAGAAGGAAGAATAAGAAAATTTAGATAGACAATATGGCAACTGTTCAAACTCATATCGACGATCACGGCTTACACGATGACCACGGTCATGATCATGAACACCATGGTAATTTTATAACCAACTACATATTTTGCCAAGATCATAAAATTATTGCCAAGCAATTCCTGATCACTGGAATGTTTTGGGCCCTATTGGGAGGTTTGATGTCAGTGGTTTTCCGCTTGCAATTGGGCTTTCCGGAGATGAGCATGGAGTGGCTCCGGCCAATTCTGGGTGACTGGATCACAGAAGCAGGTAAGCTGGACCAGGAATTCTACCTGGCCTTGGTAACCATGCACGGTACCATAATGGTTTTCTTTGTGCTTACGGCTGGATTAAGTGGTACTTTCAGTAACTTTTTGATCCCTTTACAGGTAGGTGCCCGGGATATGGCTTCCGGATTTTTGAACATGCTTTCCTACTGGTTCTTCTTTGCATCAGGAGTAGTAATGTTTACTTCCCTTCTTATAAAAACCGGTCCCGCCTCGGGTGGTTGGGTGGTTTACCCGCCTCTTAGTGCATTGCCTCAAGCTATGCAAGGCTCGGAAGGAGGGATGACACTTTGGCTTGTATCCATGGCATTGTTTATTATATCCTCATTGCTTGGTGGGATTAACTATGTCACTACAGTGATCAATCTCCGCACTAAGGGGATGACCTTTACTCGGCTACCACTGACGATCTGGGCATTCTTCCTTACCGCTGTAATTGGTATTCTATCATTTCCAGTGCTCTTCTCAGCAGCGCTGTTGTTGATTTTTGATCGCAGCTTTGGTACGAGTTTTTATCTATCCGATATTTATATAAATGGAGAAGCTTTACCGAATCAAGGT
>JBPCUG010000551.1:0-2767 GCA_051011275.1 Cyclobacteriaceae bacterium
ATGGTACACTGCCTAAGGAACTAGTGCCGGTTTTCTGTCAGGAGTATGAGCAGAAGATAGACGACTATGGAGGCTTAGACCTTCAGTTGTTAGGAATTGGGCGGACTGGGCATATTGGATTTAATGAGCCTGGGTCTCATATAAACTCCATGACAAGAATGATTACTTTAGATCATCTTACCAGAGTAGATGCAGCCAGTGATTTCTTCGGCCGGGAAAGCGTTCCAAGAAGAGCCCTCACCATGGGGGTTGGAACAATAATGAGATCAAAAAGAATAATTTTGCTAGCCTGGGGAGAAGGTAAGGCTGGTATTATAGAGAAAACTGTCCAGGGTCCCGTAACCGATTCAATACCAGCAACATTCTTACAAAACCACGAAAATTGCACATTTGTTCTGGACCAAGCTGGAGCGGCAGAGTTGAAACGCATGAAAGCTCCCTGGTTAGTAGGCTCATGTGTTTGGAATGCTGAGGTAGTAAAAAAAGGCTCCATTTGGCTGAGCCAGAAATTACAGAAACCCATTCTTAAATTAACCGATCGAGATTACAGTGACAATGGTATGAGCGACTTGGTAGCGGAACATGGCCCTGCTTATAATATTAACATCAGGATCTTTAATGAGCTACAACATACCATTACAGGATGGCCCGGTGGCAAGCCCAATGCCGATGATACTTTCAGACCTGAGCGGGCTGAACCTGCTCAGAAAAGGGTCGTCATTTTTAGCCCTCACCCTGACGACGATGTGATCTCGATGGGTGGCACATTTATCAGGTTGGTAGATCAAGGGCATGAAGTTCATGTAGCATATCAAACTTCTGGTAACATCGCCGTTTTCGATGAAGAAGTAGTCCGGTTTGCTGACTTTTTTAAGGATTTTAACGCCTCATATAATATTAGTAATCGAGATGGCAAAAGGTTTTATGAGGAGGTCGTTGCCAGTATCAATAATAAAAGACCGGGGGATATTGATACTTCTGCTGTTCAAAAAATAAAAGGGTTGATCCGACGCGGTGAAGCTAAAGCAGCTTGCAGATACATCGGTTTAAATGATGATCAAGTACACTTTATGGATATGCCGTTTTATGAAACCGGTTTAATTCGTAAGGAGCCAATATCAGCACAGGATGTACAGCTGATTGTGGATTTACTACAGGATATAAAGCCGCATCAATTGTATGCTGCTGGTGATCTTTCGGATCCTCATGGAACACATCGGGTTTGCCTGGAGAGTATTTTCATGGCTTTAAAGCAATTGAAAGAGGAGCCCTGGTTAAAGGATTGTTATGTATGGCTATATCGTGGCGCCTGGCAGGAGTGGAGCATTGAAGAAATTGATATGTCCGTACCCCTTAGCCCTGGAGAATTGATGCGCAAGCGCAAAGCTATTTTCAAACATCAATCGCAAAAGGACTCTGCACTATTTCCGGGTCCTGACAAGCGGGAATTCTGGCAACGCGCGGAAGACAGGAATCGTAAGACGGCAGAAGATTACGATCAGTTGGGGTTTGCTGAATACGAAGCTATGGAGGCTTTTAAAAGGTATTATTTTTGACTTATTTAGCCATCAACTGGTGGTGTCTCTCAGTATATTAAGCCTTGCCTCTTTGCGATAGTTTCTTCCTAAGGGAATAGATTTGCCACCTATTTCTACTGAATTGCCTTCCAATGCTTTCACCTTATCAAGAGCAATTATATAAGACTTATGTACTCGGATGAATTGATCAGCTGGTAGTAGTTTGGACATTCCATTAAGGTTCTGGTGTGTAACCAGATGTTCATAAATGGTATGCACCCGTACATAGTCTTTGAGGCTTTCTATATACAATATTTCATCTAGGAACACCTTCACCATTCGCTTGTCTACCTTTAAAAAGATAAAGGCCTTCTCGCTGTCGTCTGGCTTGGCATATCCAATATTGTTTTGATTGGAATGCATAATTTGTGAGACTTTATCCATAGCCTGCAAAAACCGATGTAGCGCAATGGGCTTCATCAGATAATCCACCACATTCAATTCGAAACTTTCTACGGCATAGTCCCTATAAGCAGTAGTTATTACTACCAATGGCGGGTGTTGAAGACTTTTTAAAAAGTCAATGCCATTGAGCTTTGGCATATTGATATCTGAAAATATCAAGTCCACCTGCTGCTCGGAAAGGATGGTAAAGGCATCCATTGCATTTTCGCACCTATCTACAATCTCAACATGTGGTAGCTGTTCCACGTAGTTTTGAATTACGTCTGCTGCCAATGGTTCATCGTCGATAATTAGGCATCTAATTTTCATGGGCTGGGATTTTCAACGAAACTTTATATTTATTTTGACTTTCCAGGATATCAAGATTATAGTCCTTATGGTAAATGAGATCCAGCCTGCGTCGGCTATTTTTGATACCAATACCATTTGGCTTTTTTGCCCCATTAACCTGAGGTAAGTGCTTGTCATTCTCTACTACAAAGATTAAAGAAGAATCGGTAGCCTTTAAAAGGATGTCTATGTGGATTGTATTTGAGGAAGGATGAACACCGTGCTTAAAACCATTTTCAATAAACGAAATAAGGATCAATGGAGCTATCGATTTTCCAGTTAAAGCGCCTTCCTTTTTGAAATTTACTTTTAATCGTTTGCCAAACCGAAGGCGCTCCAAGTCCAAAAAGTTCTCAATGTAGTTGATCTCTTTAACCAAAGGCACCTTTTGCTGTTTGCCCTCATAAATCACATAACTCATGAGCTCGGATAATTTAAGTACCGTTTCCGGTGCC
>JBPCUG010000552.1:0-3508 GCA_051011275.1 Cyclobacteriaceae bacterium
GGCCACCAATATCAGTAATTAACAATGGCTGGAAAGACTTTATTCGATAAGATATGGGATCGCCATATTGTATCTCAGGTGGATCAGGGGCCCGATGTTTTGTATATCGATCGACACTTTATTCACGAGGTGACTAGCCCTCAGGCATTCAGTGGCTTGGAAAACCGTAGTCTCCCAGTTTTTAGGCCACAACAAACTGTGGCTACAGCCGATCACAATGTCCCCACCTTGCATCAGCATCTGCCTATTAAGGACAGCCTTTCCAGGTATCAAGTTGACAAACTGACTGAGAATTGTGAAAAATTCGGTGTTTCACTTTATGGACTAGGTCATCCTTTCCAAGGAATTGTACACGTAATAGGTCCGGAGTTAGGCATTACCCAGCCGGGTATGACCATGGTCTGCGGCGATAGCCATACTTCTACCCATGGCGCCTTTGGTGCTATTGCATTTGGCATCGGTACCAGTGAGGTGGAACAGGTTTTGGCTACTCAATGTGTTCTTCAATACAAGCCTAAACGAATGCTAATTGAAGTTGATGGCCCAATTAGTGCCGGTGTGCTGTCGAAAGATATCATCCTCTACATCATCTCGAATATTTCTACCAGTGGCGGAACTGGTCACTTTGTTGAGTACGGTGGATCCACCATTAGAGATCTATCCATGGAAGCTCGTATGACCATTTGTAATATGAGCATAGAAATGGGCGCAAGAGGAGGCTTGATCGCGCCGGATCAAATTACTTTTGACTATTTAAAGGGCCGCGAGTTTGCACCAAGTGGATCTGATTGGGAAGAACATTTAAGCAAATGGAAGGAGTTGAGCACCGATGACAAAGCGGCTTTTGACAAGACGCATCATTTCGATGCCACCGATATTGCACCCATGATCACCTATGGAACCAATCCTGGAATGGGGATTAAAATTGATGACAAAATCCCGACACCTGAACAAGCCAATGGGGAGCGAAAGGCTCTCGAGAAGGCGCTAGCTTATATGGACCTGGACTCGGGGACTAGCCTCTTGGGTAAAGAAATTGAATATGTCTTTATAGGAAGCTGCACCAATGCTAGAATCGAAGATCTTCGTTTGGTAGCAGATTTGGTAAAGGGAAAGAAGAAAGCATCTCATGTTAATGCTATGATCATTCCTGGTTCGAAACAGGTAGAGGCCCAAGCACAAACAGAAGGTTTGGATAGGATTTTGGAAGAGGCCGGATTCCAATTACGGCAACCTGGTTGTTCGGCTTGCCTGGGTATGAATGACGATAAGATTCCAAAGGGAGCCTATTGCGTTTCTACCTCGAATCGAAACTTTGAAGGCAGGCAAGGGCCAGGGGCTCGCACTTTGTTGGCTAGCCCGCTTACTGCCGCTGCAACTGCTTTGAAAGGATGTATTACTGATGTGAGAGAATTGATTTGAGATGGAAAAATTTGATACGTTAATATCTACTTGTGTGCCTTTACCCATCGAAAACGTAGATACCGATCAAATCATTCCTGCGCGCTTTCTAAAGGCAACCACTCGTGAAGGCTTTGGTGAAAATCTATTTAGAGATTGGCGATATGATGAGCAAGACAAACCTAAAACAGATTTCATATTGAACCACGACAGATATAAAGGAGCAATCCTATTGACGGGTAAAAATTTTGGTTGTGGTTCAAGCCGTGAGCATGCAGCTTGGGCCATCTATGACTATGGGTTCAAGGCGGTAATCTCCAGCTCGTTTGCTGACATATTTAAAAGTAATGCCCTTAACAATGGTTTACTACCTGTAGAGATCTCCAGTGATTTCTTGCAATTCTTGTTTAAGCAGACAAGCGATAATTCTGAGACCAAAGTGAGAATCGATTTACAAAAACAAACCCTGGTCACTCTGGATCCCCATTTTTCCGAATCATTTGATATCAATCCGTATAAGAAGCATTGTTTGTTAAATGGCTTTGATGATCTGGACTTTTTGCTAAGCCAGAAAGAAAAGATAGTGGCTTACGAAGAAACCAACAACTGATATGAAAGCCAAGATAGCAGTACTTCCTGGAGATGGGATTGGCCCTGAGGTGATAGATCAAGCCTTAAAGGTAATGAGTGCTGTGGGTGATGCCTTTAACCATGATTTTATGTTGGAGACTGGTTTGGTAGGAGCCGTTGCTATCGATGCAACAGGTGACCCATTTCCGGAGGAGACAGAAAAGATTTGCCGCACTTCCGATGCGATACTCTTTGGAGCAATTGGGCACCCAAAGTACGATTTAGACCCAAGGGCCAAAGTGCGTCCTGAACAAGGGCTTTTACGTATGCGCCGTCAGTTGGGACTGTTTGCCAATATTCGACCGGTGAAAAGCTATGCTTCACTAAGTCATATGTCTCCTTTAAAGGAAGATCGCATCAGTGGAGTGGATTTTGAAGTTTATCGTGAATTGACTGGTGGCATTTATTTCGGCGAGCCGCGTGGTCGAAGTGAAAATGGTCAAAAAGCATTTGATACATGTGTATACCATAAGGACGAGATCTTGCGATTGGCAGAATTGGCTTTTAATGCCGCAAAACGCCGGCGCAATAAGGTAACCTTAGTTGATAAAGCTAATGTCTTAGCCACCTCGCGATTGTGGCGGGAGGTGGTCACCGAATACGCAAAGCAGTTTGCCGCAGTAGAATTAGATTTAATGTATGTCGATAATGCAGCGATGAAACTTATCCAGCAGCCCGACCACTTTGATGTTATTCTTACTGAAAATATGTTTGGAGATATTCTCACTGACGAAGCATCAGTGATCACCGGATCATTGGGCATGCTTCCTTCGGCCTCAGTTGGTAAAGAAGTTGCATTGTACGAACCCATCCATGGCTCCTATCCGGAGGTGGCGGGAATGAATCGAGCCAATCCCCTAGCTGCTATCCTCTCCTTGAGTATGATGCTGGAACAGAGTTTTGGTTTGAATAAGGAAGCAAAAGCGATCGATGATGCAGTCAATCAAACTATAGAAGAGGGCTTTATGACAGAAGACTTAAATCAGGATCAACCAAGCACTACAGAGCAAGTTGGGGACCGCATTGCTGAGTTGGTTAAAAGTAAGTTGCTTACTACTTCGAAATAGAGATAACCAAATCTAAAATAAACTCAACCGAAAATGCTACCTATAAATAATATGATAAAGGCTTGGACTATAAATTTATATTTGGCTATCTTTAATATTCGATCAATAAAAGATCATGAGAAATATCAGTACCGTCATTACTCTTATTATTATTAGCGTGGTCCTACGAACTCGCAAAGAGGAATGGTATAGATAAACTCAAACAACGAAATTTATTGAACGCCATTCCGCAAACGGGATGGCGTTTTTTTGTGAATTAATGTAAAGAATAAAGTAATGTATTATCATCAGGATTCAGTAGTATTTCTCAATGGTAAGTGGCTCAAAGCCAATGAAGCCACTACTGGGTTGTTTAGTCAAACACTGCACTATGGCAATGGTGTCTTTGAGGGTATCAGAGCCTATGAGAC
>JBPCUG010000553.1:0-5716 GCA_051011275.1 Cyclobacteriaceae bacterium
GTGCTAGATGCAGACAGCATGTCGCCCCTTCCTTCAGCTCACGTGATCCTCAATGGTGTACAAGGAACCACCCCAGATCAAGATGGAAAGTTTGCAATTTCTCTTAATCGACAAGATACGATCTTAATTACACATGTTGGCTATAGGGACTATTTGATCCCCATTCTCGCCGACCTTAACGGGGACAAATACTATGTTCGAGTATTAATGAGCAAGGCATTGATTGAGCTAGAAGAAGTGGTGATTTATCGATGGCCCTCTACCTTGGCAAGTTTCAAAGAAGAAGTGTTAGCCATGGAGGTACCAATGGAGGAAAGAATCAGTATCCCTGGTTCTTATGATGGCCCACGTCGACCCTCAAAAACCAAGATCTCAAGCCCCATCTCTTTTCTATACCAAAAATTTAGCAGGGCAGCTAAACAGCAGAGAAGGTTTGAAGCCACCAAAGCCAAAATGGAGCGTCATCGACTGATCGATTCCAAGTACCATCCGGAATTGGTCAAGGAGGTTACAGGCATCAAAGATGAAAAGGAACTTGATGCATTTATGGCTTTTTGCAATTTGACCGATAACTTTATTGAAAAGTCCAACCAATACGATTTGCTAGCGGCGATCAACCAATGTTATGATCGTTACCAGCAACACCCAAACTAAATCAGCTTGCCTTTCAAAGATTTTAATTATTTTGGACCTGAACATTAGCTTATGAAGGAATGAATAAAAAATTGTGGGCAGGCTCGACAATACTACTATTAGGACTAGTTGGTTATGGATTATATTATGGGTGGCAAGCGCTGCCTATAGCCACGGCCTACAGTGCTAAGATCATGTGCTCATGCATTTTTGTTTCAGATCGACCGGAGGAAGACATTCGAAACGAGGAGCTTTCCAGTTTTGATTTTGTCGATTTCCATATTAACCATCTTGAAAAATCGGTCGAAGCTGATGTCATGAGGACTGCAGGACGGAAAGCCGTATTTAGACCTGGGTTGGGATGCACTTTAGTAGGAGATCAGGATAGCTTGTCTTTGGTAACAATAAATAAAACACCCCCCGAGCATGCCAACCAGCGATGGCCTACAGGAAATTTTGGAGCTGAAGCGAACTCTTCGGAAAGGTATGAATCAGACAAATTGGATAACGCACTGGATCGCGCTTTTGATGAACCAGATCCCGATCACTTACAAGGGACCAGAGCGGTGCTAGTGATCAATCAAGGAAAGATCGTAGCCGAACGTTATGCTGATGGATTTACTAAGAATACCCCGTTACTTGGTTGGTCAATGACGAAAAGCGTCACAAATGCTTTGCTTGGAATTCTGGTCCAGAATAATCTTTTATCACTTGACGAAGACCATCTGTTCCAGGAATGGTCAGATGAAGATGACCCTCGAAGTAAAATTACTTTGGATAATCTGCTTCGTATGAGCAGTGGTCTGAGATGGGATGAGAGATATTCAGGATTATCGGATGCAACTAGAATGCTTTTTGCTCAATCTGATGCCGCTCAAATGGCTTTTGAAAAAACACTAGAGTTTTCACCGGGGGAGTATTGGGAGTACTCAAGTGGAACATCAAACATTCTTTCTAAACTAGTCAAACAGAAAGTAGGAGGAACGGTAAATCAGTACTTTAATTTTCCTCATGATTTGCTGTTCAATAAAATTGGCATGCGAAGCGCCATCATAGAGCCGGATGCTTCAAATACATTTGTAGGATCCTCATTTATGTACGCCACTGCTCGCGATTGGGCTAGGTTTGCTTTGCTCTATTTAAACGATGGGGAATGGGAAGGTGAGCGCATTTTGCCAGAAGGTTGGGTGGATTATTCGAGGTCACTTACGACAGCCTCTGCCGGAAGATATGCGGCTCATTTTTGGTTGACAGCCGGGGAGCTGAAGGGAGGCGCAGGTCTGCCGGAAGATGCATATCATCTTGCCGGTTATGAAGGACAAAAGGTGGTGATCATTCCTTCTTATGATCTGGTAATTGTAAGATTGGGTTTTTCTAATCCGGAGAGCAATTGGGACTTCACCGGTTTTGTTAGGGATATCCTAGGAGCATTTCCGAACCCAAAATGAATAGGACTTTATATTCTAATTAGGCTGATACTTTCTTACGTACCTTGAACTATGCGCTTCTTTTTAGTATTTGCTTTTTGCCTTGGTCACCAGGTTCTTCTTAGCCAAAACCTTGAATTGTCGCTTCAATCGCAGATCAGTATCATAACTGCTGATCCTGGTCAGGAGGCCCTGTTTACAGTATTTGGTCATAGTGCGATACGAGTAGTTGACCCATTAAATCAGATCGACTATGCTTTCAACTATGGTGTATTTGATTTTGATCAACCTAACTTCTATTTGAACTTTGCCAGAGGCTATCTTAACTATATGCTGGCTCAGCAGGAGACAGAAACATTTGTATACCAATATGTTTATTTTAAAAGGTCAGTGCATGAGCAGGTCTTGGATTTAAGTCTAACCCAAAGGCAGGCGGTATTTGATTTCTTAACTAATAATGTTAAGCCGGAAAATCGCTACTATCTATATGATTATTTCTATGACAATTGTGCTACCAGGGTACGAGACGTCTTCGAAAACGTATTAGGAGAAGAGTTAAAGTTAGATTTACAATACCTTACTCCTAAAGATTCATTTCGCTCATTGGTTGATTCCCTTGCCTATCTGCAACCTTGGGGAGATCTTGGTATAGATTTATGTCTGGGACTGCCTATGGATAAGAAGATAAATGCATATGAATATATGTTTCTGCCCGAATACATTCGACAAGCCTTTGGGCAAGCAACAGTAGAGAATACCAACGGCCTAGCTAAGCCCTTGGTAAAGAAATCCCGATTAATCTATGAGTCGAATGGCACTCAAGCCACACGACCCTTTCTTTCTCCACAACTGGTGTTTTGGTCACTCTTTACCGTACTACTTGTTTTCACCTATCTTGGTTATCGCAAACAAAGAGCATATCGCATTATCGATATCATATGGTTTGGTATATTAGGTCTACTGGGAGTACTTCTATTTGCTTTATGGTTTGCTACCGATCACAATGCAGCGGCTTGGAATCTAAACTTGCTGTGGGCTATTCCATTACATCTGCCAGCGGCCTTCATTCTTTTGAAGAAAGAGAAACCAGCCTACCTGAAGTATTATTTTATAGCAGTTGCGGCCCTGACAATTTTACTACTAATTACCTGGCCGTGGAACCCTCAAGGGTACAATACAGCCTTCTTTCCTATTGCACTTGTTTCTCTATTGCGCTCCAGCTATCTATGGTATACTTGGGAGTAAGCGACCAAGCATTAAAAATTTAAAATTCTCTAAGCCCATACTTTGGTCCCTTCGGTGCAATTCCTGCACATCTCAATTTCGCTTCGAGAGCGGATCAGAGAAGCCCTGAAATTTTGATAGGCCTTACCAGTCCATACTTCCTTAAAGGATTGTTGACCGGTATCACCCAATTGATAATGTGCATCTTTATCGAAGCAGCAGGGTGCTATTTTGCCATCCCAGGTGACTACACAGGAGTGCCACATTTTCCAGCAATGGTCCAGCAGCTTATTTTTAATACTATAGGTGCCATCTCCATTCGCCTTATATCTGGAATATCGATCTATGGTAGGGATCAGCTCTGAGCCATTTTCGTAGTCGTATATTTGGGCGGTTTTAAAACCTACTTCATCCACTCCTAAGCTTTTGGCCAAATGTTTTACCTCTTCAATTTGATGTTGATTAGGTTTAACCACCAAAAATTGAAAGATCACATGGGGTGTTTTAGATCTCAGTTTCTTTTTCCAGGCGATTACTTTTTTGGTTCCGGTAAGGACTGTGTCAAGATTGCCACCGATCCGATATGACTGGTAAGTTTCTTGGGTTGTGCCGTCGATGGAAATGATCAATCGATCTAATCCAGAAGTGACCGTTTTCTCTGCCATTTCATCAGTGAGATAATGACCATTGGTAGATGTCGCAGTATAAATGTTTTTCTTGGAGGCATACTTTACCAGATCGATGAATTGCGGATGTAGATAAGGTTCACCTTGGAAGTAGAAAAGCAGGTATAGTAGTCGATCTTTCAATTGGTCAATGGTATTCTTGAAAAGACCTTCTTCCAGCATCCCTGTTGGCCGGCTGAATGAGCGCAATCCGCTGGGGCATTCAGGGCAGCGCAAATTACAGGAAGTAGTGGGTTCGAAAGAGATACTTATGGGCATACCTCGATGATAAGGCTTCCCGCTCATCTTGGAGTAATAGTAGCTAAACAGCAGTTGTATACCGTTCCAAGCTCTTTTTGCAGTAAGCTTGGAAAGAAAATTCAGTCCGTCAGTCAGGTTGCTATTCATGCCAAAATGCTAAACTACTATCTTTTTAGTACTTTTAGCTAGGAATTAAACCCACACTTTATTCAACAAGGGACTAACTACATTTCCATGCGCTTGATCAAAATACTTTTTTGGATTCTCCCCTGGCTCTTGATGGTGTTATTTGGTTATCTAGTCTGGGCCAATTGGACTAATATTTCGATCATCCCTGAAAGTGCCTCATCGGAAGAAGTGATCCAACAAACAGTGGTTGAACGAATGGAGGCCATGGGTAAACTGGAACTTGTGCGATATAATTTTCAGGAAATTACAGAGGTGAATCTTATGGGCCGGGACTTTTACAATCTCTTTAAAATGGAATCGGATTCCAAAGTTGTACTGATCTCTAAGGGAGAGGCGGTCGGCTGCCTTGATCTCACCAAGATAGAAGACAAGCATATTAAGGACACATCAGATACGCTCTACATACAATTGCCTGATCCCGAATTGTGCTACCACAAGCTGGATTTGGATGAGACCCGGATTTATGCGTTGGAAACCGGTTTGTTTACAAATGAAAAGAAATTTATAGAAAGGGCCTATCAAAAAGCCGAGGCACAGATTGAAAAAGCAGCTTATGAATCCGGGATATTGCCACAGACTGATTCTAATGCTGAGCTGTTGCTAAAACCTCTACTTCAGGAGATTGCCGGAAAGGAAATAGTCTTTGTGCAGGGGCTACCAACAACTGAGATCTTACTGGACTAAGTACAGCAATGTTTCGGAACGGGTTGGTATCCAAAGAGATATAGATTACTGCCTACTAATATTATAAGCGCGGGATTGGCAAAAGTGAAAGTTTATGCCTATGTTAGCTAACGCTGCTTTCATCAACCACATCGCGGCTTATAAACTTTTTAATTTTAACACAACCACTAAACTCTAAATAAAAATGGCTGAATTAGACATGGAAGAAACCACTCCTTCCGAACAATCCGGAACAACTGAAGATAAAACAGTAGGAATCGTCGCTTATTTATGGTGGATAGGGTTGCTGATTGCCTTTATCATGAACCAAAACAAAAAGAGTGAGTTTGGCAGCTATCATATCAGACAGGGTTTGGGACTTACTATAGCTGGGATTGCTTCTGGGTTAGTCTGGGTTATCCCTATTTTAGGCTGGATTATTGGCTTTATTGCTTGGATCTTTCTTATCGTACTCTGGGTCATGGGATTGATCAATGCTATCAATGGCAAAATGAAACCTGTGCCTGTCTTGGGTGAGAAGTTCGCGGAGTGGTTTGCCGGCGTTCAATAACTAGTAAACTTACCGACTTTGCTAGTTTCACCTGGTCATCATTTTCTGCAGGTATATACCTAGCAACATTTAGTCAAGCCAAT